>JBFRWB010000086.1:0-13045 GCA_051439375.1 Microcystaceae cyanobacterium | reverse complement strand
GAGCGAATTCGTTCATCTTCCCAACACCAATCCCGTTGAAAGTCTGCTAGTTGGATTTTACCTTCTTTGATGTCTCGTAGAAGGTCGGGGAGGGGTTCTTTGTTGAGGTCGAAGGTGGATAAGGGAATCATAGAGAGGAATAAGAGACAGTTTAAGGGATTATTTTCAGCCTAAACCGTCTTTAATCGAGTCAAGCAAATTCTCTCGATTTAGTACACTGTAGTGTACTTTTTTATGAATTTTCGTTACGAAACAAGCTCGACAGCAAAGATTCAGATAATTCATTCGCATTTTCTAACAACCAATCAGCCAATCCTAAGCGCAAACAAGTGTAAACACCTGCTTCACGATAATTATTCCCTCGACTAAACCATTTTTTGACCGCACTACGAGAACGATTGGTAATTATTGCTAATTGAGTTTGATTAACATCCCATTTCGCTAAAAAAGCTTGGGGAGTCATTTCTAGTCTGGCTTGGGAAAAGCGGTTAAGAAGTTGCTTTTGTTGCTGATTCAGGGGGATTGAGCGACGAAATCCAGTCATATTTGCTTTAAATCTTCTATCCAAGCCATATCTGTTCTTGTCCATTGACGACTAGGAGACGGGGGGGTGGGGAGTTGTAACGTTAAATTTTTGTGTGCAATCTGCTCATTAGGTCGTTTTGATTGAGAAAATAACGATATTAGAATATTTCATCCCCTAACATCAATGGCAAGATTAACCCTGCCTCAACTGGAACGTCATCTTTTTGCTGCTGCGGATATTTTACGGGGCAAAATGGATGCCTCAGAATTTAAAGAATATATCTTTGGAATGCTCTTTCTTAAACGGGCTTCCGATGTTTTTGAGGAACGCTACGAGCAGATTATTGCAGAAAATCTCGACCGAGGCAGAAGTGAAGAAGAAGCGCAACAAAGGGCAGAACGTTCTACCAGCTATCGTGAAAGCTTCTTTGTGCCAGAAATGGCAAGATGGTCACATATTCGGGATGAACTGCATAAGGGTGTGGCAAATGGATTAAATAAAGCCTTGGGTGCATTAGAGGAAGAAAACCCTGCCCTTGAAGGAGTCTTAGGGCATATTGATTTTAACCGACAAGTAGGGAAAAGTCGTCTTTCTGACGAAAAACTGCGAAAACTGGTACAACATTTTAGTAAATACCGCTTACGCAATGAAGATTTCGTGTTTCCCGACCTATTAGGAGCAGCTTATGAGTATTTAATCGCCGAATTTGCCGATTCTGCTGGCAAAAAAGGGGGAGAATTTTATACGCCTCGTTCAGTTGTCCAGTTAATGGTGCGTTTGACGAAACCCTGTGAAGGAATGGCAGTGTATGACCCCTGTGTGGGTTCTGGCGGTATGCTTATCCAAGCGAAGGAATATATCGAAGAAGCAGGGGGAAATTCTCACAATCTGGCGTTATACGGTCAGGATAATAATGGTGGAGTCTGGGCTATCTGTAAAATTAATATGCTTCTGCATGGCATTCGAGACGCAGATATTCAAAATGATGATACTTTAACCAATCCTCTGCACACACAAGGGGGGGAACTGCAACGGTTTGATAGAGTTCTCAGTAACCCACCCTTTTCGCAAAATTACAGTCGTGATGAGTTAAAGTTCTCTGAACGGTTTAATCATGGATTTTGTCCAGAAACGGGCAAAAAAGCCGATTTAATGTTCGCTCAACATATGTTATCTGTGCTAAAAAGTGATGGAATGATGGCGACGGTAATGCCTCATGGGGTTCTCTTTCGGGGAGGGGATGAGGGCAAAATTCGTCGTAGTTTGATAGAAAATGACCATTTAGAGGCAGTGATTGGTTTACCCCCCAACCTCTTCTATGGGACGGGAATACCTGCCTGTATCTTGGTTATGCGTGCCAAGGGAGCAAAACCTAAAGAAAGACGGGGTAAGGTTCTTTTTATCAATGCAGATGCAGAATATCATGCAGGACGGGCGCAAAATTATCTAAAACCTGAACATCTTGAGAAAATCGTCTCTACGTTCGAGGAATTTCAAGGGATTCCTAATTATTCGGCAGTCGTCAGTCATGAACAGCTTAAAGAAAACGAATATAATTGCAATATTCGTCGTTATGCGGATAATGCGCCACCCCCAGAACCCCAAGATGTGACAGCGCACTTATTAGGGGGAATTCCTAACAGTGAAATTGAAGCGCAACGTCCTTTTTTAGAGTCTCATGGTTTGGATGTCTCGAAAATTCTGCAAAAGCGGTGATGGGGAGAGTGGGGGATTGGGGGACTGGGTGATTTGTTCTTTGTTGGCTGTATTTTTGTTTTATTCTAAGGTTAATTTGAGTTATGTCTGATTATTTTGAATTTATTCCTGAAATCACGGAAAAGGCACAACTTAAGTCATTGATTGAACAAGATGAGGGAGTAATTGCCCAAGAAAATCGAGTTTATCAAGCTTATCAGGACTGGTGGGCATTACACGCCCCTAATCTGGCAAAATTACCTCAAACTCGTGAGGTGATGACGCTAAGACAGGATTTTATGACCTCATTTGTTGATGCGCTGCAATCTATCGGTTTGCTTGACCGTTACAAGATAGCAGGTGTGGTGGCGAGTTGGTGGGATGAGGTACGGTATGAACTGCGAACCCTTACAGAATCTGATTTTATGGGATTGATAGACAGTTGGGTGGAAACGGTTAAGGATGCTTTAGAAGAAGACGACGATAAAGACGACAAATCAAAGTCAAAAAATCAAAATAAATCGAAATTCGACCCCCTTGACCATAAATTGGTGAAAAAGCTTCTGTCGGATTATTTGCAGGAAATTGCTGAACAAGAGGGCAAAATCGCCGAATTAGAACAGGAAAAGGAAGCCTTTGAGCGTGGGGATGAGGAGGAAAGCGAGGAGGAGGAAACGGAAGAAGGGGCGGTTAATGTGGGGAAAGCTTTGGAAGATAAGTTAAAAACACTGAAAAACAGTATTAAAGAGGAGCAGAAACAACTCAAAGCCCTCAAGAAAAAGTCTCCTTTAACCAGTCAGGGAGAAATTGAGGAATTAACGGCAAAGGTTGAACCCATAGAAGCAGAAATTAAGGAAATTGAGGTACAATTAAAGCCTTATAAGGAGATAAAAAAACGGATTAATGCTGCTAAAAAAGAGCTTACCCAATTGAAAAAAGAATTGATTACTCGTTTGGAAAAAGCCAGAGGGGAATTAACCCCTGAAGACTGTCAAAAGTTAGCTCTTTCTATCTTAGAGGAAGGAATTAAAACCGAGTTAGAACGGGCAGTTACAGCACACAGACAAGGCGTGATAAAAACGGTTGAGAATTGGTGGGATAAGTATCGAATAACTCTAAAAACGATTCAAAGCGAACGGGATGAAGCAGCGCAGAAGTTAGATGGATTTTTGCGTCAGTTGGGATATGTTTGAGAGGGTGAGGGGGTGACTGGGAGATGGGGAGATGGGGAGATGGGGTGACTGGGATTGTCATTGCGACGTTAGGAAGCAATCTCAAGTCTTAATTTTCATTAAAATGTGTAAAGTTCTATCCTACTGATAAGGAGGTTAAAATGGCTAATTTGACTCAAATTACTATCGAGTTACCAACGGATTTGATTGAAGCAGGTGAACGCTTAATTAAAGCAGGAAAAGCTGACAGCTTTAATGATTTGATGGCGTTAGCGTTACGACAACAGGTATCAATTTTACAGGTGTCTAATGTATCAGATGATTCTGAAGATGACCCCATTTGGAACTTAGGAAAAAATCCCGTAATGGATACGATTACCGATGCTTCTCAGAAGCTGGATGATTATCTTTATGGTTCATTATGATGACTAATTTGTTCTTAGATGCTAGTTATCTTATTGCTTTGGAATTGACCAGTGACCAAAATCATCAGGTAACATTAAACCATTGGCAAAGTTTAGATAAAAAGGCGATTCGCCTAGTAACGACTTCTTATGTATTTGATGAAGTGGTGACTTTTTTAAATAGTCGTTCTTTTCATCAAAAGGCGGTAGAAGTGGGTCAAAGGTTAATGACTAGCAAAAGGGTTTATTTTGTTCAGGTGGATGAACGTTTATTTTTGAAAGGATGGGACTTTTTTAAACAATATAAGGATAAGTCTTATTCTTTGACTGATTGCATTTCATTTATTGTGATGCAAGAACTAGCTATCAATGAAGCTTTGACTTTCGATTCCCATTTTATCCAAGCTGGATTTAGAAAACTGCCTACTTAATTTTATTCACACAACAACTCACTTTAAACTATGATTCAATCTCATCAGTCTGCTTCTTTTAAGTCTTCTCCTTTAGGATTAATTCCTGTTGATTGGGATGTTGTAAAATTAAACGAAGTTATTGATCATGTTTCTGGTGGAGGTACTCCATCAAGATTTGTCCCTTCATACTGGAATGGTTCTATTTCTTGGGCTTCTGTCAAAGATTTTACAGATGATAATAAATGGTTAAATGAGACTGAAGAAACTATTTCAATTATGGGACTAAACAATAGTGCTTCTAATCTTATTCCACCAAATGTACCTGTAATTTGTACCAGAATGGCTGTAGGAAGAATAGCTATTACAACAAAAAATATTGCTATTAATCAAGATTTAAAGGCATTATATGTTAATAATAATATTACTGAAAAATATTTACTGCTGATATTATCTTTTTTTCGCTATAAAGTTGAAGCTATGGCAATTGGTTCAACTGTTAAAGGAATTAATATTGATCAATTATTAACTTTAGAAATTCCTCTCCCACCCCTACCCGAACAAAAACGAATTGCTGAAATCCTCGATACCCTAGACGAAACGATACAGAAAACCGAACAATTAATCGAGAAGCTGCAAAAAATAAAAGCGGGATTATTGCATGATTTATTAACCAGAGGACTCGATAAAAATGGCAATCTCCGCAACCCCGAAACCCATCCCGAACACTTCAAAGATTCAGCTTTAGGTCTTATTCCGAAAGAGTGGGAGGTTGAGAAATTAGGTGAGATTTGTTTGATAATTGTTGATTGTCCACATACAACACCAAACTTCTTAAATGAAGGTGTTTTAGTTGCTAGAACCTCAAATATTAAAGATGGGGTATTTTGTCAAGATGCTGCTTCTTATGTTAGTTATAGAGAATATAAAGAAAGAATCTTTCGTGCTGAACCTCAACCCAATGACATTATTTTTACTAGAGAAGCACCCGTAGGAGAAGCTTTTGTTATTCCTCAAAATATGATAATTTGTTTGGGTCAGAGAACAATGTTATTACGTCCTAATCCTCTTAAATCTAATCCATACTATATCATTAGTCAAATTTATTCTGGGTCAATACAAACGAGAATTAAGCAATTAGTAGGAGGAACTACAAACCCTCATTTGAACGTTGCAGAAGTGCGTGATTTTACTCTACCCGTTCCTAAAATAGAAGAACAGCAAGAAATAGCTAAAATTCTCGAATCTCACAATAATAGAATCCGAACCGAAAAAGCTTATTTAGAAAAACTGAAAAAACAGAAACAGGGATTAATGCAGGACTTATTGACGGGAAAAGTTAGAGTGTGACGGGATGGGGTGATGGGGGGACGGGGAGATGGGGAGACTAGGAGGATACATTGCAAGCCACTTAGGAATTATTCCAAGCCACTTAGGAATAATTCCAAGCCACTTAGGAGTCATTCCAAGCCACTTAGGAGTCATTTCAAGCCACTTAGGAGTTATTTCAAGCCACTTAGGAGTCATTCCAAGCCATTTAGGAGTCATTCCAAGCCACTTAGGAATCATTTCAAACCACTTAGGAATCATTCCAAGACAATTAAGAATGATTAAGCAGTGATACATTCTAGTTAAAAAAAGGGAATTAATAAATTAAACCAATTTAGGAATAAAACTCCCATGAAATTAAACGAAACCATTGATACCTTTTTTAACCGTGCCTCAGTTGCCATCAATAACGCCCTCACCACCGACAAAATTCAAGCCTACCTTAAAGAATATGGCTACACCCCCGAAAAAATCAAACAGGGTAAAACCCTCTACGAAACCGCCTTAAAAGCGCAACAGAAACAACGCCAAGAATACGGTGAACAAATGGGTGCAACCGAATCCTTTAATCAGCTTTGGACTCAAGCCAAAGAAAGTTATATGCGGTGTCTAAAAATTGCCCGTATCGCCTTTAAAAAAGATGTTGCCATTACCACCAGTCTTGGCTTAAATGGAACAAGAAAACAAAGCTTTTCTGGTTGGTTGTCCCAAGCAAATCAGTTTTTTGAAAACGCTTTAACTAACCCCCAAGTCTTAGCCGGACTCGCAGAATATAATATTACCAAAGCCAAATTACAAGCCGCCCAAGCCGATACCAAAGCCGTAGAAACCGCCAGCTTAATCCAAGAAAAAGAAAAAGGAGATGCTCAAAATGCTACTAAGATTAGAGATAAAGCCCTTGATGAATTAAACGACTGGTTAAGCGATTTTATCGCCATTGCCCGTATTGCTTTAGAATCCGAACCCCAATTATTAGAAAGCTTAGGAATTACCGTCAGTAGCTAAACATTAATCAATCATGAAAACCTTAAGCCAAATACAGCAAAAAATCCCCTTTAACCTTGAAGCCATTAGCCAATTTTGCCAACAATGGAACATACAAGAATTAGCCCTTTTTGGTTCAATTTTACGAGAAGACTTTACCCCAGAAAGTGACATTGATATCCTTGTCGCCTTTAGCCAAAATGCAAAAATTACCCTGTTAGACTTAGAAACAATGGAAAGCCAACTTAGCCAACTCTTTAACCGAAAAATTGACCTTGTTTCCAAACGTGCCATCGAAAAAAGTTACAATTGGATTCGTCGTCAAAACATTCTAGAAAATAGCCAAATTATTTATGTCAAACAATAACGAAACCTTAATTGATTTAGTGCAAGCTTGTCGTTTCATCCTGCAATTTAGCCAAGGAATTGATAAAAACACTTTTCTAGAAGATATTAAGACCCAATCTTCAATTTTATATCAATTTATTATTTTAGGAGAAGCTATTAATAAACTTTCTGATGATTTTATACAGTCCTATCCTCAAATTCCCTTTTCACAAATTAGGGGAATGCGTAACCGTATCACCCATGAATATAAAGAAGTTGACCCCGAAATTGTTTGGGATACTATTCAGCAAGATATTCCCTACCTTTTAAATATTATTGAACCCTTATTACCCTCCAAGACTGATTAACTCATTGAATAAATAAAGAAGAACTAACCTTAAAAAATGTTCCTAACTTGTCTGCTTCGCTCGAATTAATTTCTCGTTGATTCTCTCTAATTTCCGCCAGACTATTCTCCCCTAAAATAGCCCTTAAATCCTCCCAAGTAAAGCCCCCTTGTTCCATTAAAAATAATAACAACGAATAAGGACTAGAAGCCTCTCCTACCCCATAAAATTCCTGTTCAAACCGTTCAATTAACCAGATTAATAACTCATATAACTCATCTTCCTCTGGTGTTCTTTGACGGTGCATTAATTCCTCAACTATTGCCAAAGCTTGCTCATTTTCCGCCTCCGTTCTAATAATTTTCGGTTGATACTGAAGCAATAAACCCTTATATTTTTCGGAGTCAAAAGTAACGGTCATTTTTCCATTTCTCCTTATCATAATCAGCGTGAGTTAGGACATATGAAATACTTCTAGAATAAAAGGTTAAGTTCCAGTATATCAAACTCTCCCCATCCCCCCATCTCCCCATGAAAACCCTAAACCTAGATAATATCCCCTCTGAAGTCATGACTCAAATTGAGGAATTGGCACAGCAAAATGATCAACCCCTTGACCAACAAATCATCATGTTACTGAAACACGCCCTACAAAGCCAAAAACCCAAGCTCAAGCCGACAAATTCCCCCGAAACCGACCCCACTTGGCAAAAACGCCAGCAAGCCGTCCCCCAGATTCTAGCTGAAATTGCAAAACGGCGAAATCAACGACAAATCACCGATAATAACCTTGATAGCACCCTATTAATCCGAGAAGACCGTGACAACCGATGAAAACGCCCCTAAAATGCGTCGTAGATGCCAGCGTCAACATTAAGCAATTTATTCCTGACCCCCTCTCTAGCAAAGTACAACAACTTTTTGCCCATTTAAACCAGCCAGAGACAGAATTTTACATTCCTGACCTCTTTTACGTCGAATCTGCCAACGCCCTTTGGAAATACATCCGAGCAGGGCAATATACAGAAGCAGACGCAGCCCGTGACCTTGCCAGTCTCAAAACCTTACCCTTACAAGTGTTCTCAACGGCTGACTTGATGGAAGCAGCCATAATAATTGCTGTTACCCATAAAATCACCGTTTATGACGGGGTTTATGTGGCTCTTTCCGTCTCTGTTGATGCCCCTCTACTCACCCTAGACCAAAAACTCCTTAAAGCCTTAACCAATACCCCTATTCTCTTATTAACTTCGTCGATGTGACGATTTCCCCCTTATCATGACTGCTTCCTCACAGACACCTGAATATCTCTACTCAGAAAAACCTACCTTAGACCAACTGCAACAGATGAATTGGCAGTATATCGAAGAAGATATAGATAATCCTGCCATAACCGAACGAGAAACCTTTAAACAAGTCCTCTTAAAAGACCGCCTTAGAAAAGCCCTCCTTAAATTCACCCCTTGGCTAGATGAGAACCAGATAGAAACCGCCATCACCACCTTAGAACGGTCAGCCTCTGGTCATAGCCTCATAGAAACCAATCAAGCTATTTTTGACCTATTAATCACAGGAATCAACTCCAAAACCCCCGAAGGACGGGAGGAAATGATTCCCTATATCGACTTTAACAATCCCCAGAACAACGATTTTCTAGCCATCAATCAGTTTAGAGTTGACCCTCCTTGGGCAACCAGCAAAAAAGGTCATATCCGCCCCGATATAACCCTTTTTGTCAATGGTATCCCCCTTATTGTCATTGAATGTAAAAGCCCAAAACTTGATAACCCCCTCACCGAAGCCATCGCCGACCTACTGAAATACTCCAATCAAAGAGGTAGCCAACAACCCGAAGGCGTTCAACGACTCTTTGCCTATAATCTCTTTATGGTGGCAGCTTCCCAACATCGAGCAGCAGCAGGGACAGTCGGCGCAAGTTATGAGCATTATGTGGAATGGAAAGACACCACCCCCTTTAATCCCTCCGATATTGCCCAATCTCTAGGGGTAAGTGAGCTTAATTCTCGTCAGATGCTCATCGCTGGAATGCTACACCCTGAGAACTTACTGGACATTTTCCATAACTTCACCCTCTTTAAAACCAGTGGGGGACGCACCATTAAAATAATCCCTCGCTATCCCCAATATAAAGCCGTCCATCAAGCCCTCTATCGCCTTCAACATAATCAAACACGGGAAGAACACGGCATAGAAGACCAACGAGGCGGTATTATCTGGCATACCCAAGGAAGCGGAAAAAGCCTCACAATGGTCTATTTAATCCGTAAACTGAGAACCATCCCAGATTTATGCCGTTTTAAAGTCGTTGTTATCACCGACCGTATCGACCTTGAAAAACAACTTTCTGAAACCGCCGTACTGACAGGCGAACCCCTACAACGGGCAAAAAAAGTCAAAAAACTAGAACAATACCTTAAACAAGAAGGCTCTGGCTTAGTTTTTGGCATGATTCAGAAATTTAGAGGAGATGATGAGCTAGAAACCTCAGAAAATGACGAAAAAATAGAAGATAGTTTGAACGATTCCCCTGATATTCTGGTACTGGTGGATGAAGCCCATCGTTCTCACACCAACACCTTCCACATGAACCTGTTATCCGCTTTGCCCAATTGCGTCAGAATTGGCTTTACAGGGACACCGATTATTAAAAAAGCCAAACAAGCCACCACCCGAATCTTTGGCGAATTTATTGATAAATACACCATTCGCCAGTCTCAAGACGATAACATGACCGTTCCTATTCTTTACGAAGGATTAGAAGCCAGAGGCGCAGTCAGCAACGGAGATGACCTAGACCATCTCTTTAACCTTATTTTCCAAGATAAAACCCCCGAAGAACGAGCAATCATTCGACAAAAATACGCCACTAAAACCGAAGTCGGAGAAGCAAAAGCCCTCATTAATGCCAAAGCCGAGAATATGTTGCGCCACTATATCACCCATATTCTACCCAATGGCTTTAAAGCCCAAATCGTCGCCTCCTCTCGTCTTGCCGTCGTTCGCTACGTTGAAGCCTTTAAAACCGCTATCAATAACCTAATTCGCCAAATTGAAGCCAAAGAAAACATTCTCAACGCCCTTGATGAACAAGCCCTCGCCACCCTTGATGACGAAACCCAATTTCTCGGTTTAGCCCGAAAATATCTCCCTAACCTACGCCATCTTGAAGTAGCCGCCGTTATCTCTGGTTCTAAAACAGACCCTGATGAGTGGAAACAATGGACAGAAAAAAGCCAACAAGATGCCCATATCGAACGTTACAAAAAGCCCCTTGATAAAGATGGACTAGCCCTACTGGTGGTCAAAAGTATGCTCTTAACAGGCTTTGATGCCCCCTTAGAACAGGTTTTATACCTTGATAGGAACATGAAAGAGCATGAACTCCTACAAGCCATTGCCCGTGTTAATCGTACTGCTCATAATAAAGATTATGGCTTAGTCGTTGATTATTATGGGGTAGATATTCCTCAAGCTCTTTCCATCTACGACACAGAAGATATAAAAGACGCTTGGGTAGATTTACGAGAAGAACTGCCCAAACTGCGTGACCGTCATCAAAGGGTCTTGGACTTATTCCAAAAACAGGGATTAAGCCTTAACCAAGTCGAAGAATGCGTAAATTTCCTCCGAGATGAACGTCAGCGTGTAATTTTTATTGATGCCCTTAAAGACTTTTACGATAGCTTAGATATTATCTTACCCCGTCCCCAAGCCCGTCCCTACATCGCCGATGCTAAACAATTAGGACTCATTCGTAAATCCGTTGCTGACCTTTACCGTGATGAAAAACTCGACCTTGTCGGGGCAAAAGAGAAAGTCCGGGCGTTAATCGACGACTACATCATTTATCAAGGCATTGACCCCAAAGTTCCCCCCATCGACATCCTTGCACTGGATTTTAAAACCCATGTGCAACGCCATCGTTCCCCTCAGACTCAAGCTGCCGAAATGGAACACGCTGCCCGTCATCATATTACGACTCATATTGAAGAAGACCCCATTTATTATCAAACCCTACAAGAACGCCTAGAAAGTATTCTACAAACCTATGCAGACAACTGGGCGGCACAAGTTGAAGCCTTACGAGGCTTTGTCCAAACCGTAAAGCAAGGACGCGAAGACAACGACAAAGGAATCCCCTCAGCCCTACTCCCCTTCCTGAGTCGCTTAGAAGCCGATTCTGAAAAAAATCAGGAAGAACTGCAAAACGCCACCGTAGAGATTGTACGCTATATTCAAAACACCATCGCTCAGGTCAATTTTTGGCAGAAAACTGTCGCCCAAAAGGATTTAAGGAACTGGATTGTCCAGTATTTAGATGACCATGACCTCATTCCCTTTGAGAAACAGGAAAAAACAGCAGACCAGATGGTAAACCTCGCCCGACGAAATCACAACAAATTAACCCAATCCCCCTAAATCTCCCAGTCCCCCCCGTCTCCCTGTCTCCCCTGTCTCCCCGTCTCCCCATCTCCCCATCTCCCCGTCTCCCCGTCTCCCAATTCCCCCGTCCCCTCGTCTCCCAATCTCCCCGTTGCCCAAACTATGGACACCCTAACCTACGAGAATTTAACCTTTGAACTGCGTCCAAGCGATAAACGGCGTACTGTGGGTATTACAGTAGCAAGAGATGGAAAATTACAGATTGCCTATCCTGCTTCCGTTAATTTGGAACAGCTTTACGACATCATTGAAAGTCGTAAACTTTGGATATACCGCAAACTACTCCATAAAGAAGCCATCAATTTAGACACACCTCGCAAAGATTATGTCTGTGGTGAAGGATTTTATTACTTAGGGCGGAGTTATCGCCTCAAACTGGTTGACCCTATCCGAAAACAGTCACAACTACGTTTGCATCAAGGGCGATTTCTCCTCCATCGTACTGTCCAACAACAGGCACGAGATTACTTCATTATATGGTATCGCCGTCGATTATCAGAGTATATTAAAGCCAAAATGAAAGATTTAACGCCTCATATTGGATTATCACCCAATTCTCTACAGGTTCGAGACTTAGGGAATCGCTGGGGGTCATGCAGTCCAAAAGGCGATGTGTATATTCACTGGCGTGTTGCCCTATTACCCCGTCCCATGATTCGCTACGTTCTTGTTCATGAACTCGTCCATCTCCTTGAATCTCAGCACAATAGAGATTTTTGGAATTATGTTGAGGGGATTCTGCCTGATTATCGCCAATCTAAACAATGGCTGGCTGAACAAGGGAAACAATACGACTTATAAGTACAGTTAGGAAAAATTAAAGTTCACCCTAATTTATACTACATTTTTCTTGAATAAAACCCCGTATTTAGGGCATCCAAGGTATTGAAAACTCGTTGTAGCATAAAAGTCAAAATCTCCAAAATACTACATAAAATTCATCCCCTTTCCTTAACCTTTAACTATCATGGACAGTGAAAGCCATCTCCGAGCCTCACCATGCCTAAACCGAAAGACGAAAATAAAGAAAATACGCAAACAACCGTCCAATGTCGCCTCATTACCCTAGAAACCGTTCTTAAACAAATTTGGCTATGGATGTATCAAACAACTGAACTGGTTAACGACCTTTTGCAACACATTCAATCTCATCCTGATTGGAATGATTGGCTTTCCCAAGGGTGGATTCCCGCCGAAATTATTGATTCCTTCGTCAAATCGGCCAAACAAAAGCCCCCTTACTCAGAAACGCCCAGTCGTTTTTCCCCTGTCTGTCCAAAGTCTTGTTAAATGGATGTATAAGTCATGGTTTGAAGTGCAACAACGCAGACGCTTTAGATTAACCAGAAAACAACAATTTTTCGATATATTAAAGAGTGATGAAGAA
>JBFRWB010000085.1:0-7287 GCA_051439375.1 Microcystaceae cyanobacterium | reverse complement strand
ATACTGAGATACTCCCGAATTTGAGCGGTGTCTATATCAAGAGCTTGGGCTACTTCAGCAGGCGTTGCACTTCGTCCGAGCTTTTGCGATAGTTCTCGTTGGGTTTTCTTGATTTTATTGAGTTTCTCTGTGATATGAATCGGTAAGCGAATCGTCCGCGCCTGTTGAGCGATCGCTCTGGTAATCGCTTGGCGAATCCACCAGTACGCATAAGTCGAGAATTTATAGCCTTTGGTGGGATCAAATTTTTCTACCCCTCGCTCTAACCCTAAGCTACCTTCTTGAATTAAATCAAGGAATTCCATATTTCGCTTCTGATATTTCTTGGCAATGGCGACGACAAGACGTAAATTCGCCTCAATCATCTTTTGCTTGGCTCGTTTGCCTTGTTGGACGGTTTTCTGCAATTCTGCTTCGCTAAGATTAACGGCTACCGCCCACTCGCTTAAATTGGGGGTGCGTCCCAATTCTTCGGCTAACTCTACTTCCTTTTCGAGTAGGGGCATCATTTTCTGCACTTGTTTCCCATAAACGATTTCTTGCTCGTGGGTTAACAAGGGAACTCGCCCAATCTCATGCAGATAAGTCCGCACCATATCCGCAGAATAGGACGGTTGTTTGGTTTTCGGGGTGACTTTGGCGGTAGGCATGGGTGCTTATTGACTCCTTAACGCAAACGGCATGGTTGGGGCTATCCTTATCTTTCCCAAAAGTGGGGATAGGACTTACATTAGTACAGGGATTTATCCTTTAAGTTGAAGTCATTATGAGTTTGACTTCTTTAGCTTAACCTATCACTTTAGACGATGACAACTACCAAAAAGTTCAACTCTATCTTTTGGCGTGTATCCCTTGATAGGTATGCTTTTGCAGACCTTTCTCAACCAAACTTCCTTGTTTATAAGGGGGAATATGCTTTCATAGTGGCGCAAAATCCTCTACGATTGGGGTTTAGACTTTGGAGAAATCACCGAACGAATTGGGGTAGGGAATACTAAATTACTTGTTCTTATCAAGATTGTCAATAAGTCTAATAAGAAAGCTCAATCAATTGTCTGTCACCAGAAAGGCAGACACAACCTTTAAGAAATGTTAAGATAAACAACGTAATAGCCCATCAAGGATATGACATCGATTGTGTTTGGTAGTCTCCCCTTCCCCGGTCAAAGCGGCGATCAATTACTCAGTAAAGTGGTCACCACCGCCATTGCAGCCCTCTTTAAGCGCACAGGTAAACTAGAAGCCAATGTTCGTGCTGAACCAGTGGCCAAGCTTCTCCAAGGGAGTGTGGATGGTTTTGACTTCATTGGTCAAGGTATGCTGATGTACAACGGACTACGAATTGAAGTCATGGAGTTGTATTTACAAGCGGTTTCTCTAGATTTTGGTGCAATTTTCAAGGGCCAAGTTAATTTGAAGCAACCCACCCAAGCGTCTATGCGAGTGGTGTTAACAGAAGAAGATTTAACAACATCGTTTAATACCCCCTTTGTAGTAGAAAAATTGCAACGTCTTGAGTATCAAGGTAAGTCATTAAGCTTTAATGATACTCAGATGCTCATCCATGATGATCAATCGATCTCAATTCAATCAAGGGTACAGATTGGTCAACTTGGCGCACCCGTTGATTTAGATATTACGGCACAATTAGAGGTACACGAACGTCGCCAATTACAGTTTGTTAATGTCGTTTATCAAGGAGATGAGGCAGCCCAAGATTTAGGGAAAAGCTTAATTGCTCATGTCAACAATCTCTTAGATTTGGATCAATTTGCCTTAGATGGAACGCAATTACGGGTAGATAAAGCCCGAATTCGTAACAAGCAAATGATCTTTTATGGCATTGCCAAAATTAATCGTTTTCCGCAAATGAAAAGTAAAAAATAGTAGGTAGGAATGCAACCACCATGACTCAACTCAGCTTATGTATGATCGTTAAAAACGAAGAAAAAACCCTGCCAAGCTGTTTGGAAAGTGTGAAAAACTTAGTAGATGAAATGGTGGTAGTTGATACGGGATCAACTGATAAAACGATTAAAATTGCTGAGGAATTGGGGGCAAAAGTCCCCTCGATTACTTGGCCAAATAATTTTGCGATCGCTCGTAATGAGGCGTTGCAATTTACTTCAGGCGATTGGATCTTAGTCTTAGATGCAGATGAGGTGTTAACAGAAGAAATTATTCCTGACATTAAAAAAGCCATTGAACAACCTGACGCTTTAGTAATTAATCTAATTCGTCATGAAATTGGGGCAATTCAATCCCCTTATTCCCTAGTATCCCGTCTATTTCGTAAGCATCCTCGGTTAGAATTCTCCCGTCCCTATCACGCTATGATTGATGATAGTGTGACACAATTGTTAAAAGTAGAATCCCATTGGCAAATTGTTAATTTATCAAACATTGCTGTTAAGCATTATGGTTACCAACCTCAAGCCATTAGTGCGTTAAATAAAAGTCAACGGGCAAAAGAGGCAATGGAAGGCTTCTTAAAAGATAATCCTTATGATTCCTATACTTGTAATAAGTTAGGAGCTTTATATCTACAAATGGGAAAAAGAAAACAGGGCATTAAATTGTTAAAACAAGGATTAAAATCGAATAAATCAACCCCCGTGGTTTTATTTGAACTGCACTACCATTTAGCCAATGCTTATAAAAACGAACAAAATATGGCTTTAGCCGTTAAGCATTATCAAAAGGCAATTAACCAACCTATCTTACCTTCTTTAAAATTAGGTGCGTACAATAATGTCGGCGGATTATTTCAATCTATCGGTGATTTAGGGAATGCTGAACAAGCCTATCAAACTGCTCTCAAAATTGATCCAACCTTTGCAACGGGCTATTACAATTTAGGAATGGCATGGAAAGCAAAGGGACAATTTAAAAGAGCGATCGCAGCTTATCAAGAAGCGATTAAATACAATCCTAATTATGCAGAAGCTTATCAAAATTTAGGTGTAACTTTGTATAAGATGGGAGATATGGGGAACAGTATAGAAGCGTTCAATAAAGCAATTGCATTACACGAAGAAAATAACTCTTCCGAAGCTGAAAGATTACGTCAAGGATTAAAGGAACTTGGGTTTTAAAAGTAGGGATTATTTACTCTTAAACTAGATAAATAACCAGTAAAGAATCCCAACACCACTTCCCATCATCAAAAAGAGGCTGCCAAACGTAAACAGAATAAAACTTCTTTTTGTTAACCCTGCTTCTAAAACCGATTGTTTAGGAAGACGGGGATTATAAGCGACTTGAACCTTTCTGCCAACTGGATATTTTCTCACAAATTTATCTGCATAATTTCTATCGCCTGTTGATATTCCACCGCCTCCAAAAAAAATCATATCGCCCGTTAAGCTACGCCCTTGGTGACGATAACTAAATTTAATCACGGGTTTATAAGTTGTACCATCACTATCACTATTGATGTCCACCTGAGAATGAGTAATTTGTCCTGATGTGGTTGGCCAGCGATGACTAGCGTGGGCTAATTTTATTTGCTGAAAACCCGATAACATTAAGCCCGCACCAACAGTAATAAAAATCCCAACAATGATAAAAACAAGCCATTTCATATCGTGATACCTTACTAAATTAATGACTCAATAACCATAATAATGTTAATGGTATATTAACCAAGAGTTATTAGACTCTTTTAACAGTAGTGAAAAATGGGTTCTATAGTGGATACTTTAGTGAGTCTCGATACCTTCATCAGTGTTCTTTTAGGATTAAGCCTCAGCGCAGCTTGTGGTTTTCGGGTGTTTATTCCTTTTCTTATTATCAGCATAGCAGCCGTAGAAAATTGGATTGCTTTACCGGGGGATTTATCTTGGCTAGATACCAATCAAGCGATCATTCTCTTGGCTGTAGCTAGCTTAGTAGAAGTGGTTGCTTATTATGTTCCTTGGCTGGATAATGCTCTAGATACGATTGCTTTACCTTTAGCAACCGCAGCAGGTACATGGGTAACACAAAGTAGTCTTCCTGAAATGAATTCCTTGGCACAATGGACAATTGCTCTCACTGCGGGGGGAGGAACGGCAGGAATGACCAAATTCCTGAATAGTCTTTTAAGATTAGGGTCAACAGGGACAACAGGAGGATTGGCAAATCCCATCTTTTCTACCATCGAATTAGTCTCAGCAAGTGCGATCGCAATTTCGTCGTTGTTTCTTCCTATTGCTACGGGATTTATTGTTCTTATTCTACTTATTTGGGGATTTTTCAAGATAGGAATAGGAATGGGATGGAGTAAACCCAAACAACCATCTAGGGAGAGTTAGTCACCTTTTTTTAAGGCTTGGTATTGATTCTGATTAACATTAACAGGGTGGCATTTACCACCCCTACTATCTTAGCTATATATCGCAATTCGTTACCTCATTGTTAATTGTTGAGATTCTTTCTGTAAAAGTTTAACTAAAGCTTCATCACCGTTCGCTTCAGCAACTTTTAAGCGTCTTTCAAGGTTACGGCGCATATTATCTAGATGAACCTGAGAAATTTCATTTTCTATAATGGGTTGGTGACAAGGGATAGAACAGGTTGTCTTTGTGTATGCTTTTTGATAGGTTTTTGTTTCAGTTTCACCTAGGGGACGGCAACTATAAGCCACCCCTCGATATTGACGATACAATTTAGGAGGAGATTGGGGAATGTGTCTAGGATAGTGATATCTCCATTCTTGTCCTCGATATTTGCCCGCAATATCTCCTTCTTGAGTGTCTAAGGGCGTATGCTCACGCTCGTAGCTAATTCCTCGATAAGATAGTTTCATAATAAAATTGTTCCTCTGATGGCAGTGTTTTTTGAATTATGAAAATAAAGAAACAGTAATAATAGTTGAAAGTGATTATTTTTTGTTTCTGTATCTATTGTTACACTTTTCTTAAGAAAGTTCTGAAACTTCACAAAATGTTAGATTTAGGTGCTAAGTGTGAGCTTTAAGGAGATAAATAATCCCTTGGGCGTTTTTTAAAAAGGTAAGTTTACTGAGAAAGGCAAAAATAGGAAAATAAGAAGAATTGGAAAGCTAAATCATCGAATAAGGGATTAACCAGTATCGGCTAACCCCTTATATGTTAAGGTCTTAAAAACGTTAAAAAATGTTACGAAAGTTCATCTTATAAATGAAAGTATTAATTGTTGGGGCCACCGGAACATTAGGGCGACAAATCGCTCGCCACGCATTGGATAAAGGCCATGAAGTTCGCTGCTTAGTCAGAAGTTTATCTAGGGCTTCGTTTTTAAGAGAATGGGGCGCAGAATTAAGACCGGGGGACTTATGCCGTCAGAATACCCTTCCTCCTGCCTTAGAAGGGGTAGATGCAGTGATTGATGCAGCCTCAGCCCGCCCTACAGACTCTATCAAAAAGGTAGATTGGCATGGGAAAAATAATTTGATTAAAGCCACCCAAGCTGCCGGTGTACAACGGTATATTTTCTTATCTATTTTAGAAGCAGAAAAACATCCCACTGTGCCATTAATGGAGATTAAACGCTGTACCGAAGCTCACTTAGCAGAATCAAGCTTAAAATACACCATCTTGCGTCCCTGTGGTTTTATGCAAGGACTGATTAGTCAATATGCCGTCCCTATCTTAGATAATGAGGCCGTTTGGATAACGGGACAAAGTACCCCCATCGCTTATATGGATACCCAAGATGTGGCTAAATTTGCGGTTCGTGCTTTAGAAGTACCCGAAACTGAAAAGCAAAGTTATCCCATTGTAGGGACTAAAGCGTGGAGTTCAGAGGAAATTATTGCGCTTTGTCAAAAACTATCGGAGAAAGAACCTAAAATAGCCCGTATTCCCTTGGGGGCATTAAGATTATTACGCAACCTGACTCGCTTTTTCCAATGGACTTATAATATTTCTGAGCGTCTTGCCTTTGCAGAAGTTTTAGCCAATGGTCAGGCAATGACAGCCAACATGGATGAGGTTTATCAGACCTTTGGCCTTGATCCCAAGGAGACAACTACTTTAGAATCCTATCTACAAGAATATTTTAATCGCATTCTTAAGAAGCTCAAGGAACTTGATTATGAGAAACAACAATCTCGTAAGAAAAGCTCTAGCTTATTTAAGTAATTTGCTCTTTAAGTTCACTTTAAACCATAGGATACCTTGATCAATGCCCAAAGTCGGCATTATATACAACGATATTAAGCCCATTGCTTGCCAAGTTGCCCAAGACTTACAGAGTAAGTTAGAACTGCGTGGCTGGCAAGTGGTGATGCAAACTGGGACAGGGGGGTTGTTAGGTTACTCTGAAGAAGATACCCCCGTCTGTCATACCCCTATTGAACAGCTAGTTCCCCCTCATTTTGACCAAACAATGGCTTTTGCCATCATTCTAGGGGGCGATGGAACAGTATTATCGGCTGCCCGCCAACTTGCCCCCTGTGGTGTTCCCCTTTTAACGGTTAATACGGGACACATGGGTTTTCTGACGGAGATTTACCTCAATCAATTACCACAAGCCCTCGAAAAAGTCTTAAAAGGAGACTATCACATCGAAGACCGTACTATGTTGACGGTACAGCTTTTCCGCGAGGAAAGTGTTCTCTGGGAAGCCCTATCCCTTAATGAAATGGTGATACACCGAGAACCGTTAACCAGTATGTGCCATTTTGAAATTCAAATTGGTCGCCATGCGGCGGTGGATATTGCAGCCGATGGGGTGATTATTTCTACTCCTACGGGGTCAACGGCCTACTCTTTAAGCGCAGGGGGACCAGTAGTTACGCCTGATGTCCCTGTCTTGCAGTTAGCCCCCATCTGTCCCCATTCTTTGGCTTCAAGGGCGTTAGTCTTCTCTGAAACAGAACAGGTTCGTATTTATCCTGCAACGCCTAACCGTATGGTTATGGTGGTTGATGGGAATGGCGGCTGTTATGTGATGCCTGATGATCATATTCAGATTGAAAAATCCCTTTATTCTGCCCGTTTTATCCGCTTACAACCCCCTGAATTCTTCCGAATTTTACGGGAAAAATTGGGTTGGGGACTGCCTCATATTGCTAAACCAACCTCGGTAGAGTTGCCTTAAGTTTAAGGGATTAAGTTGTCGTGAAACCCAACAAAGCAATGTATTAGTGTTGGGTTTTACAACTTGTTTTAAATTTTTCTTTAAATTACAAGATGTCATATCAAATCCGGTTGAATGGCCATAAAATAAGAAAAAGAAATGATGAGGATACACAAGATGCCCAGACGAATCACAATTGCTCCTCACCTAAGTTCAGAGGAACTATATAAACGCTATCGTCAA
>JBFRWB010000084.1:0-2985 GCA_051439375.1 Microcystaceae cyanobacterium | reverse complement strand
GTTTTCACGGGGTTTTGCTTTGTTCACTTTCATGTCTCGCCCCATCCACTCAGCCCCGTCTAGGGCTTCAATGGCAGCCGTTTCTTGCTCATCCTGTTCCATTTCCACAAAACCAAACCCTCTCGGTCTTCCCGTTTCGCGATCAGTAGGAAGAGATACCCGTTTAACGGTACCATACTCGCCGAAAACCTCTGTCAAATCATCAGAGGTTACATCATAAGATATATTGCCTACATAAATTGTCATGGGACATCTCCAAAATAAGTTAGTAAGGTTACGAGAGGCTCCACTAAACTTTCGGAAACCCACCAGGCGATGTAGACAGGAACAAACCAATTACTAATCACAACCAATGCTGAAACCGAACTCGAAAAACTCTCAATCATTTATACCCTAACATAGCGTGGCAGGGTTGGGCAGTGGAAACCCCTATGTTTTGTTACAAAATGAAATATTAATATTGAGTTAAGGGTTTTTTGGAACAATTTGAGGAGAACAACTGGATAATTGTTCCTGTTCCTGGGGACGGGTGCTTAAATAATCTTGTAACCAGTCGCATCCTTGGTTTAAAAGTAAATTTAAACGAGTGAATTGTGATTGTAAAGGCCACATCCTCACCTTACCATCCTTATCCACTGTTAGGATAGTTTGATTATCGGGGGTAAATTGCACACTTTTAAGAGATTCTTGATGGCCGTTAATCTTTATATGTAGCTTTCCTTCTCGATCCCATAATCTTACTGTTCCGTCTTGAGAAGCAGTAACAAAATACTCTCCATTGGGACTAAAATTAACATGAGAGATAGGAAATAAATCACTGTTTAAAGTAGTTATGATTTTGCCTTCTAGGTTCCATAATTTAATGGTGCCATCTTTGGAAGCGGTTAACAGATACTGATTATCTGGGCTAAAATTCAACCAATTAATAGACTTTTTGTGTCCTTGTTCTCCCGAAAAAGATTGTTGTAAATTGCCTTTTAAATCCCATATTTTTGCTGTTTTATCATCAGAAGCAGTGGCTATCTTTTTACCATCTTGACTTAAAATAACATGGTTAATAGGAGCGTCGTGGGCTGGAAAATCATGAATTAGTTTGTAGGGTTTCTGTTGTAAATCCCATAAGGAAACTGTTCCTGAACGATTAGCAATAACTAAGACTTGGCTATTAGAACTAAAAGTAATGCTATCAATTGGCCAATTCCAATTATAATCTTCTAATTCTCCTAATTCTCCTAATTTGTTTCCTTGTAAATCCCATAATTCAACCGTGCGATTATTATTAGTTGTTGCTGCGATCATTTCACCATTGGGAGCAATATTAATGGACTTAATAAAACTGTCATTCAGGTCAAATTCTAGTAACTTTTTTTCCTTTTTTCCTTGTAAATTCCAAACATAAACCTTACCATTTTCATCGGCGAGTGCTAACAGTTTACCATCCTGAGAAAAGTCGGCACTGAAAACATCCTTATCTAAAGCATTAAAGCCATTATTGGGGGCTGGTTTTTCAATAGCCCATAATTTAACCGTTCCATCTCTCGAAGCGGTAGCTAATTCTGTTCCTTCATTGTTCAAGGCCACATCAAAAATAAAATCTTGATGACCTTTGAAGACATCTATTTGTTCTCCATCTCTACTCCAAAGGATAGCGGTTCTATCACTCGAACCACTGACAATCCATTGGCCATCTCGACTGAATACCACACGATTGACGAAGTCATCATGACCATTCAAAGTGTTAATTAAATTTCCCTGTCGATCCCAAATTTTAATGGTTTTATCCTTAGCCCCTGCAGCAATCTTTCGATCGTCAGGACTAAAACTAACGCTATAAAAAGATAAATCCTTATCTTGTGAATTTGAATCGTTATCTTTTAATATTGTGATTAACTTACCCTGATTATTCCATAATTTAACGGTTCCATCCCGTGAGGCCGTGGCAATCAATTGGCCTTTTGTGCTAAAAGCTACGTCATCCACTGATTTAGTATGACCTTTTAACACTATCGGGGAATTTCCTTGTGTATCCCAGATTATGGCTGTACGGTCTGATGAGGCAGTGGCAAGACGTTGACCATCAGGACTAAAGGTGACACGATAAACCCAGCCCTGATGACCCTCAAACATGGCTAGTTCTTCCCCTTCTAAGTCCCATATTCTCACCGTCTTATCCTCACCTGCAGTAGCCAGGGTTTGACTATCAGGACTAAAGGCCACCCCATAAATACGGCCTTCATGACCGGTTAAGATCGCTTGTTCTTGTCCTTGTCGGGTCCATAAACGAACAGTTCCATCACTCGACGCGGTAGCTATCCACTGACCATCGGGACTAAAATTAACACTATTTACCTCATCTGTATGACCAATTAATTTATTTTTTTCTCGGATCAGGTTAAGAATTTGTTCTAGGGTTGCAATGGGGCCCGTGGCGGGATACTCTTCTAGTAGTCTTTGATCTTTGACGATATTTTTTAACTTTTCATTGGCTTCCATTACTAATACTAAGCTATCTAATTGTTCAAATTCAAATTGTTTCAAAAAGCTCTCTCCTTTTCCTTCTAGTTTAGCCCCAATTTTTGCTTCTTCTTGATTCTGAAAGGCTATCAACGCTTTTCTTGAGGCAACGGTTGCACCCACTACAGAAACAACTAAAATAGCGATACCAAAGCGTATCATTCGTTGAGCTTTTTGGTTAGCTTTGGTCAAAATTTCATTGAACTTTTGTTGGTTCTTGAGATTAAGTTCTGCCTCCCGTTTATCTAGGTTCTGACTTTCTGTTAAAAATTTATAATCCAGATCACTTAAACTTTTATCCATTGCCCAAGTTAGAGCATCTTTGAGAACTTGTCCTCTTAATAAGCGAGAATCATCTTCATACTTAGAATCCACCCAACCTGCTAACATTTCAGAATAAGGTCTGATTTTCTCTAATTCTTTTTTAACCCATTCTTGATTAAAAACTTCTTGGTAAATTCTATTATAAAC
>JBFRWB010000083.1:0-15486 GCA_051439375.1 Microcystaceae cyanobacterium | reverse complement strand
TTTAGCAATAGCTACCTGCTCATAAAATAAAGTAATTGCTTCATCAGTAGTTAATCCCAGTTGTTTAAAAACTTCTTCAGCGCTTTCTCTTAACTGAGGTTCAACATTTGCTTGAAAGATAGATGTTTTGCCCAATTTTAACTTTTCGATAGTAGGAGTTGCTATTATTTATTATATCAAATTAGCTTGTAAAATCTTCAACCTAGTAAAATCAAGCAATTAACGGGATAATAAGACGTTATGCAGAACATTTAACCTTTGAATGTTTATATTGACCTTTTGGTGGGCAAGCTACTAAAGTTATTCTGTATCATCTTAATTAATTAGGCTTGCCTACCCTACTATTTATTTGAGAATGTTTTGACATGGCTAACATAAACTATAATTAAAAATCGTGTAAATCTTTATCAATGCCCAAGAAAATCCGAGAACTTAAAAAAATGTTACAAAAAGCAGGATTTAACACTCGTACTGGCAAAGGGAGTCATTCAAACTGGTATCATCCTTTATATGAGGGAAGAATTACATTGTCAGGAAAAGATAGCTCAGATGCTAGAATTTATTTAGAAAAAGAAGTTTTAAACGCCATCCAAGAGGTCAAAAGGAAGCAAGAAAATGAATAAACTAAAATACACAATGATTATTCAATGGTCAGAAGAAGAAAATTGTTATATAGTAGGGTTTCACGACTTTATCGGTCAAAAATGGCGAACTCATGGCGATTCTTATCAAGAAGCTGTTAGCAACGGCGTAGAGGTATTAGAATTATTAATCGAAGATTATCAATTAGCAGGAGAACCTTTACCCATACCTAAAGTACATCAGGAGCAAGTTGCTTAAATATTTATAGTAAAATCAATCAATTAACGGAATAATCTACAGTTTTTGCCCACCATCCCATCTTTTGTATATTTATCTTAATCTTTTGGTGGGCAAGGGATTAATATTATTCTGTGTCATCTAAATTACTTAGGCTTGCTCGCCCTACCCTTATTTATAGCTATAATCAAGGATGACCTATAAATAACCAAAACAATGAGTTATCAAGACATTATTACCATTGAACCCGATAAAAGAGGCGGTAAACCCTGTATTAGACGCATGAGAATCACCATTTATGATGTCTTAGGATGGTTAGCATCTGGAATGTCTCAAGAAGAAATTTTAGATGATTTTCCCGAATTAACCCAAGAAGATATTAAAGCGTGTTTAGAATTCGCCGCAGATCGTGAACATCGTATCATTGTATCTAAATAGAGAAATTGAAGCTACTATTTGACCAAAACTTAAGTCGGAAATTAGTCAGTCGTTTAGCTGATATTTTCTCCCTAATTCTAGTCATATTCAATTCCATCAACTAGCAGAAGAAACATATACAACCATCTGGGAATTTGCTAAGAACAACGATTATTGTATTGTAACCCAAGACGTTGACTTTGCAGAAAAAAGCCGTTTATATGGTTCTCCCCCCAAAGTTATTTGGTTGAGATGTGGTAATTCACCTGAAGGGGGACAAGGATGGCTAAAAGCAAGACTGTATCTGGGATATGGCCTTTAATCCTTGTTGATAATTAGCCCGTTTCTGGGGGCTTAATCCTATTAAAGCTAGAACTTCTACTGATAAGAATTCCCAAGATAACAGCCAATCTTTGCTATTTAAACCGAGATAGAAATTACTATGACGACGAGTTAAACGATTTTTTTCTTTGACTCTCTCCACATATTTAGCTATGCCTTTATCTTTGATAACTTTACCTGCTAAAGTTGCACTTGAATAGGCTAAAGTTATGAGTAAAATTAGAGATATTAGGCGATGCCGGAGTGAGTTTAGTTCGTTCTAAATCATACCCTCCTTCTCTTGGTGCGCGTTCCCTTGCGCCGTAAGACGGCGCGGGGTCGCACCGCTTCTTAAAGTCACGAAACATTTCTTCAATTCCCATTCTTTTCTGATAAAGGGCGATCGCCTCATCTAAACCTTTTAAATTAGTGAGAATAAACCAAGCTTCTTTAGAACTCATTCCTCGATATTTACCCTTCCATTTTGCTGCTATATTTCCTCCCATAAATCCCTTAGTTTTGGTAATTTTTACTCCTTGATAGTATATAGTATAAAGACATTCATAGTATTTTATTATACTTGAACTCTGCTTCTATCCACTTCATTATAATAGGTATCCATATCCCTTCTAGGGTCAAACATGGACTTTCTAAAAATCGCTTCATCTTTTTTCTTCGACTTTCAAACATAATTGGAACGGGTAACTTGGTAGCTAACTCTTCTAATCTTACTTTTCGGTAAATCTGAAGCAGGTGTACCACAATAATTAGCATTAGATACTCGGATTTCTTGAGACAGGTGGTTAAATGATTGGTATAATTCTCAGGTAACATTTTTTTATAGAGGCGTTGCCGAAGGCACAGCGAAGCTGCCCGCTCTGATAGACTACTTTCCTTTCTATCACACTTGCCTCTATTCGTCACCCTATAAGGCTTTCAGCCATCCTTGTCCCCCCTTCAGATTTTGGGCTTACTATAGAATAAATGTTAAAACTTGAAACTAACAATCTTTAAGAGTTATGGCTGAAATTTGGCAAGGCTACTACGATCGCTTCAAAGACATTTCTCCATCTGAAGTTCGTGAAGGATGTCATCCTCTAATCATGGACTTTGGTGGTGAGCCTCAAGAAAACGCCATCGTATTAATACATGGATTGACTGACTCTCCTCATTATATGCAAGCGATCGGTGAATACTTTCATGAAATATTAAAGTTCAATGTTTTTATTCCTTTATTACAAGGACACGGTTTAAAAAATCCCAATGGAATGAAAGGAGTCTCCCTAGAGCAATGGAAAGAAAACGTCAAGTTTGCTATTAAAATAGCTCAACAAAGAGGAAAAAAGGTTTCGATAGGCGGACTTTCCACAGGGGGGGCATTAAGTGTCTATATGGCCACAGAAGATTCTCAAAAGATTTCTGGGGCGATCTTTTTGTTTTCTGCTGCTTTGGATATTGCAGGAAAAACAGGTAACTTTGTCGAACAACTGCTACGAACACCGATTGCTAATTTGGTTGATTTGTGGCAAGATAAATCTGCTGATTCTCTAATTGGTGATAATCCTTATCGATACTCAAGAATGGACGTAGGCGGCGCACAGGAGTTATCTGAACTTATTAAAGATGTTGATGAACTAACTGGAAGACTGGGAAAGAAAAATCCTTTAAAACAGCCTTTATTTGTGGCTCATTCTGAAGCAGATCAAGCGGCTGATATTGAAGGAGTAGAAGAGTTAATTATGAAAAGTCGTCAGAGTGAATTTTTTAGAATGGGACAAGACTTTAATATTTCTCACGCTAGTGTTGTTTTAAAGGACCATGTTATGGCTGAAAATGGTTCGCCGTTAGAAGCAGCGAACCCCTTTTTCAACGAGATGATGAATTTAGCGGGAAAATTGGTCGAAAAGGTACTATAAAGTTGAACTTATAGAGCGTAGTCCTAGGATTTACCTAACCAAAAATATTGAATAAACCTAAAAAAAATCTCTTTTGCCAAAAACCAATAGGACAATAAGCGTAGAAACCCTTTCCACCAAGGAGCAGCATTCAAGGCTTATTGACAAATCACCCTCACACCTATGACCCCACGACGCTAGGGAGTTTCCCTAACTCCCAAACATCATTACCCAAGAGGAGAACTACATATTATGAGTGTTATAACTCTGACAATTGACGGACATTCTGTAGCAGTTGAACAAGGAAGTAGCATTCTCACCGCCGCTAAAGAAGCAGGGGTTGAGATTCCCGCCTTATGTCACCTAGATGGTGTCACAGAAGCCGCCGCCTGTCGTGTCTGTTTAGTAGAAATTGAAGGAATTAATAAACTTCTACCCGCCTGTGTTACCCAAGTGGCTGAGGAAATGGTGGTTCACACCGATACCCCCAAACTCCAAGACTACCGACGGATGGCCATTGAGTTGATTTTTGCTGAGGGAAACCACGTTTGTGCTGTCTGCGTTGCCAATAACAACTGCGAACTACAAGACATGGCGATCGCCGTAGGGATGGATCATTCTCGTTTTGAATATCGTTTCCCCAAACGGGAAATTGATGTCACCCATAATCTATTTGGTATTGATCACAATCGTTGCATTATGTGTACTCGTTGTGTACGAGTTTGTGATGAAATTGAAGGCGCACACGTTTGGAATGTGGCGAACCGAGGTGCAGGGAATAAAATTATCTCAGGGTTAAATCAACCGTGGGGAGAGGTAGATGCTTGCACATCCTGCGGTAAATGCGTTGATGCTTGTCCAACCGGGGCAATTTTCCATCAAGGAACAACCACATCAGAGAAACAACGCGATCGTAAGAAATTAGAATTCTTAGTTACTGCTAGAGAAGATCATCTGTGGACAAGATAAATAAGGATCTAGGTGTTAGGTTCTAGGTTCTAGGTATTAGATATCTAAACCTCACACCTCATCACCTAAAAACTCCGAACTCATATCAATGCTCAATCATTATTAGGGAAAAACATCATGAGTAAAATTCGTTTTGCCAGTGTTTGGTTAGCGGGATGTTCTGGTTGCCATATGTCTTTTTTAGACTTAGATGAATGGTTATTTGATCTTGCTGATGCGGTTGAAGTCGTTTATAGTCCTATTGCTGATTTAAAGGACTATCCCGACAATGTAGATGTTTGTTTTGTAGAAGGTGGCATTGCTAACGAAGACAATTTAGAGTTAGCTTATCAAATTCGGAACAAGACAAAAACCGTCGTTTCTTTTGGGGATTGTGCGGTAACAGCTAATGTTCCTGCCATGCGGAATATGTTAGGTGGCGCAGATCCAGTTCTAAAAAGAGCTTATTTAGAGTTGGGAGATATTACTCCTCAATTACCCGATGAACCGGGGATTGTTCCCGAACTCCTCGAACAAGTTCGTCCTCTCCATCAAGTAATTGATGTGGATGTTTTTATGCCCGGTTGTCCTCCTGATGCGAGACGCATTCAAGCCACTTTAGAATCATTAATTAAAGGCGAGAAACCCCCAATGATGGGACGGGCAATGATAAAATTTGGCTAAGATATAGTAGATAGCCGTACTATCAAGCATTGCACATTGGCTTGTAGAGAAAAGCAGAAGGCAGGAGACACCTGACTTCTGCCCCCTGCCTGATGACCTAACCTAATAAGCAATACTTAACAACTTATTTCTAACTTTTTACCCCTTGATAAAGATAAAAATTATACAAATCAAACAAACCACCAACAGTGCTACAGGCCATAGCAATAATCACCATCCCCTGTAAAGGATAACCACTACCAAAAATCACTAAAAAGGCTTGAATCGATTCGATTCCGTCCCAGCCAATATAGGCAATATTAGGAACACAAGTCAAGCTGAGAAAGATGACACAAACAAAAATTATAAGCACACAGGGAGTCGCAAAACTCAGAAGAATACTTAATAGCAATGAGCGAAATAGGTTAGACACGGTTGTCTGCTCCTTATGATTTCAACCAGTCAATCATTAGATAAATTCCCTTTAGAATTCTATCTACTCTTACGGTAAACCCTTTTGCCCTGTTTGGGCGCAATTTTCAATATTCTTAAGTTATTATTAAAAATCTTGTTGAAGCTAAGTAACAAGTCTCTAAGAAAATCTAAAAAAAATATAAATAGTCTCAAGTACTGTAAACTTATTTAACTGAACCCTAAGTTTTATTACGAAACCAAGTGGGTTTATAAGTCATCGTTTTCTAACTTTTAGAATAGCAAATGATCTGCATCATTAGGAATAGTCCAATATGGAAATTAAAGTTAAGAAATTACATCCCTCTGCGATTTTACCCAAATATGAGCATTTCGATGATTCAGGCTTAGACTTGGTAGCAATTGCAGAAATAGAACTTTTAGCAGGAGAAAGTGCTTTAATTTCTACGGGAATTGCTATTTCTTTACCCCCTAATACGGAAGCCCAAATTCGTCCTCGCAGTGGTTTAGCCTTAAAACATCAAATTACGATATTAAATACTCCCGGTACAATTGACGAAGGCTATCGAGGGGAAATTGGCGTTATTTTAATTAATCATGGTCAAAAAAGCTTTAAAATTACTCAAGGTATGAGAATTGCTCAAATGGTGATTTGTCCGATTATTCGAGTTAAGGTTAGGGAAGTTGAAGTTTTATCAGAAACGACCAGAGGAGAAGGCGGATTTGGTTCAACTGGATTACAAAACAATGCTCAGTAATTTTAGAGAACAATGACCGACATAGAAGCAAAACGCCCTAGTTGGGATGAATATTTTTTAATGATTGCCAAATTAGCTGCCACTCGTTCGACTTGTTTAGCTTTTCCAGTCGGTGCAGTTATTGTCAAAGATCGGCAAGTATTAGCAACAGGGTACAATGGCTCACCCTCTGGGACGGTTCATTGCACCACTCAAGGCTTTTGCTATCCGGGGTTAGACAGTTGCGATCAATCGAGCAATTTACCCTCTCGTGCGGTTCATGCGGAGGCCAATGCGATCGCTCAGGCAGCAAAACATGGTATCAGTACCCAAGGTGCAGCCATTTATGTCACCCTTGAACCCTGTTTATCTTGTCTTAAACTGATTATTTCCGCAGGTATTCGAGAAGTATTTTATGAAACGAGTTTTAATAAAGGGGAAAAAGCACTTGTGCGGGACAGTTTTATACAAGATGGTTTAGTTACCCTCAAACCGATTCAATTAACCCCAGAAATTGCTCAACAAGCATCTTTATTCTTGCTCAATGCCACGTCTGTGTAAATTATGAATTATACGTTTGTTAAGTGGTACTTCAAAAGTCAAAAGTCAAAAGTATAGCTCTACGCCTCAACTCCAAGTTGACGGATAACTACTCACTAAAATAGCACACTTTTGATAAACAAATCAATGACACATTAATTCATTAAATAATTTAATACTTCAGCCTTATAAACGGTTAAGAAAAAAAGTGTAATTAACCTTTAATTTTAGGCAAAATTAGGCTTATTTTCTTGATTTCTAAATTGGGTTAAGGATCTTCTCATACCCCCTACCACGGTCTTAACCATCCTTGGGGGGTTTACAAAATTTTATATTTTTTTTACAATTCGGGGAAACGCTCTAAAGCAAAGTAACGACTCAATAGCGAGACAAACATCAAGAATATGGTTTCAGCACAACTCCCTAAATCCGATTCCCAAAATTTATCTGCTCATTCCAATCAAAATACTTTGATTTGGCGACCCCATGATGAGCAGTATCGTACTTCAAAATGGTACACTGGATCGGGTGAAATTGCGACTGAAGGTGACGATCGTTCCTTTGAAGTAACAGCAACTTACACCTTAAAAGCTAAAACTCAAATTGTTGAGGGTGTCTTAAATTTAGACAATCTCACCCTTGCTAATGTATATAGTGATCTCAAACGATGTATCTGCATCATCGATGAGACGGTTTATGGACTATATGGAAAAGAATTAGAAAAATATTTTGAATATCATGAAATTCCCCTAGAATTATGCCAGTGTCGTGCATGGGAGTCTGACAAGACCACTGACACAGTTCAGTACATCTTGAAATTCTTAGGTAAAGATGGCTGTGATGTCTCTCGTAACGAACCTGTATTGGTAATTGGAGGTGGAGTTCTCAGCGATGTCGCTGGACTTGCTTGTGCGTTACAACATCGACGTACCCCTTACATTATGATCGGAACAACAATGGTGGCTGCAATTGATGCAGGTCCTTCTCCTCGTACTTGTGTGAATGGAGAACAGTTCAAAAACAGCATTGGTGTGTATCATCCCCCTGTTTTAACCCTTGTTGATCGTACTTTCTTCCGTACCCTTCCCCTTGGTCATCTTCGTCATGGTATGGCTGAAATTATCAAGATGGCTGTTACCGATGACATTGTTTTATTTGAACTATTAGAACAATACGGACAGCGACTCTTAGAGACTCATTTTGCCACCGTTAACAACGACGATCCTGAATTAGAAAAAATAGCAGATGATGTCATTTATCGGGCTTTATATTCATACATGAAGCATGAAGGCACGAATATGTTCGAGACCTACCAAGATCGTCCCCATGCTTACGGTCACACTTGGAGTCCTCGTTATGAACCCGCAGCTAAGTTACTCCATGGTCATGCAGTTACTATTGGAATGGCCTTTGGTGCAACCCTAGCAAACAAAATGGGATGGTTAAATGACAGCGATCGCGATCGCGTTATCAATCTCTGTCAAAGCTTGGGATTATCGGTTTATCACCCTATCCTAGAAGACACTGAAATTATGCTACAAGGACAGGAAAATATGCGTCGTAAGCGGGGAAATGGTGGATTATGGGCACCTTTACCCAAAGATACCATTGGCCGTTGTGGTTATGCCAAAGACGTGTCTCCTGAATTGTTAGAAGGTGCAGTTCAATATCATAAATCCTTGTGTTTACAACTTCCCACGGAAGGACAAGGACAAGAAATGTACTTAGCTGATTTAGGATTGCAGTAACAGTTAAATTAAAATTACTCAATAAAATTTTTTAAGATGGGTTATACCCATCTTTTTTACTATGTAAATAGGTTTACCGAGAAACTCCCAACTTAGTATTAAGGTAAGGTGAGAATTTCCACCCCATCTTGTACCACAGCAATTGTATGTTCAAATTGTGCCGACAACTTACCGTCTTTAGTTAAAGCTGTCCATCCATCCTTCAATAAAACCGCTTCGTGTGTTCCTTCGTTAATCATAGGTTCAATGGTAAAAACCATACCCGGACGAAGACGTTTCCCCTTTCCTTTTTTGCCAAAATGGGGAACTTGGGGGGTTGTGTGAAAGATATGACTAATTCCATGACCAACAAAATCCCTAACCACCGAATAACCGTATGATTCCGCGTATTCTTGAATGGCTGCCCCAATATCACCGATTTTGCCCCCCGGTTTCACCGCAGCAATTCCTAGTCTTAAGCATTCTTCTGTCACTTCTACTAATTGGCGGGCTTTCTCAGAAGGGTTTCCCACAAGAAAGGTACGAGAACTATCACCGTGATATCCGTCTAAAATGGGGGTAACATCGATGTTAATAATGTCTCCGTCCTTTAAAATCTGCTTTGCGTCGGGAATTCCATGACAGATGACTTCATTGACACTGGTACAAATAGACTTAGGAAAGCCGTTATACCCCAAGGGTGCGCTGGTTGCGCCTTTTTCTTGTGTCCATTTTTCGGCTTTATCGTTTAATTCTAGGGTACTGACTCCCGGTTTGACGAAAGGCGTAAGATAATCTAATAATTGCGCGGCTAGTTGTCCGGCACGACGCATTTTCTCAATTTCTCGTTTAGAAAGTAAGGTAATGGATTCTCCCATGATGGCTAATTAAATTAAATAGGTCTAATGAAGCTTTTACTAATCGTAACATTCCTAATGGGGTCAGAAATCCAGAAGTTCAGAAGTTCAGAAGATAGGAAGGGTAAACAAGGTTTTTTTAGCATAAAAGTACATCAATTCGCTTAATTATCTCTTTTTCGCCCATTTTATTTTTAATTGTTCGATAATTTGGGTATTCGCTTTAGGGAAAGGATATTTCTCTAAGTCTTGTAGTTTAACCCAACGAATTTCATCGCATTCAATAGGTTTGGGTTCACCAGATAGATATTTGCACAAATGAACGTTTAAGGTCACTTTAAAATGGGTATAAGCATGATCAAGGGTTATTAAATGCTCACCCACTTCTATCTCAATATCTAATTCTTCTTTAATTTCTCGCTTGATGCAATCAATAATGGTTTCGTTTTCTTCTATTTTGCCACCGGGAAATTCCCATAAACCGCCTAAAAGTCCCTCAGCAGGACGGCGATCGATTAAGATGTCATTGTTATCGTTTAAGATAACAGCAACACCGATTTTCTTATGGGGAAGGGGTTGTTTGGTTTCAGTCATAGGTAATTGATTTTGGATGCCTTGATGATAAGCTAAACAGAATTTTTGCCAAGGACAAAGTAAACATTTTGGCTGACTTTTAACACAAATAGTTGAACCTAAGTCCATTAATGCTTGATTAAAGTCTCTTGGGTTAATGGGGTCGAGAATTTGATCAGAAACCTGCCATAATTGCTTAATTCCCTTTTTAGGGGTCACAGATAAAGCAATTAAGCGAGATAATACCCGTTTAACATTCCCATCTAAAATAGAAACGGGTTGATTAAACGCTGCACTTAAAATCCCGCCGGCCGTGGTACGACCAATCCCTTTTAATTTTAGAACTGCTTCGAGAGTTAAGGGAAAATTTCCCCCATATTCTTGTTGAATTTGTTGGGCTGCTTGATGTAAGTTTCTGGCACGGGCATAATATCCTAAGCCTTCCCATACTTTTAACACCGATTGTAAATCTGCTGTTGCTAAAGTTTGAATATCAGGAAATCGTTGTAACCAGTGTTTATAGTAGGGAATTACCGTTTTGACTTGGGTTTGCTGTAACATAATCTCAGAAACCCAAATTTTGTAGGGATCACTTTCATTGCGCCAAGGAAGTTGACGGCCTTGATGATCATACCAGTCTAGCAGCGATCGCCGTAAATCTGTGAGATTGTCTGCGATCGCATCTTGTTGTGTTAGCATTCTGGAAAACTAAACAGTTAAGACATTATTGTAAAGGAATCTTACTCAATTCTTTGGGAGAGAGATCATAAATATTCACATCTGCTGTAGTTAATGAAGAGATTAAGATTAAAGATAAGGAATGAAGGTATAGGGATCGTAGGGTTCTACATGATCTTAGAGTGATTTGATAACGTATAAAAGTACTGAGTGGCAAGAATTGATATCTTTTCATGCTTTGTTTTTAGTTAGAATTTGTCTTGATTAGAGTGAAGCATAGAAGATTATAATCGTCTTAGTGGTTTTATAATCTTCATTTTATATGGAACAAATAATACGCTTAATGTAAAACAACCTATAGTAGAATTAGAGACAAGAAGTTTCAGCTTTTTTGATCAAAAATTTTCAGTTATAAAACCCGTAAGACGGCATAAACAAGCAAATCAAGTAATTTTATCAGCTGATGGATATTTGACAAAAATTGATAGTTGCTTAATTAAAGAGTATCAAGAATTTATGGTCGCTAATCAAGATGTTAATCCAGTTAAGGACTGTGAAGAGGACATAGGAACAGTATTTAATAATAGTGAAGCTTGTGTTGCATCACTAACTGACATTGTTTATAAAGTTTATGCAGTGGGAAAAATAGAAAAAACGAACACTACACTCTATAAAGTTTATTGTCAGTGTCATCAAGAGGAAGCAATTATGGATGCTGATGAAAAAATGAAGTGTATAACTGATCGGAGGAATTATAAATAAGTCAAGTCTTTTAATTTCTAAAATTTATTATCTAAACAGATACTGTTGAGCTAGTCAAATTGATTAGAGTCTCAAATTGATTAGAAATGGCTATAATTGTTAACTGAAACCCGAAACCCCCTAAGGAACTTGTAAGGCAACAGATTTTTCTTCTAATACCAGTTCCCGAAATTCCCCATCCTCTGCCAGAATCATTAACAAGTTAAGGCTAGAATCGGGACTAATTTGTAAATCTGACCAAGGAACTGCAATTTCGAGACATTGCTCATAAGCAACCTCACTATGATGAGATTTTGCTTGCCAAAAATAAGATTCTTGTGCTTGTTGAAACCATGCTGACTGAGAGACTAAATCAATCCCTAAATGATGGTGAAAAAGATAATTAGCGGGGGCTTTTTCGGGAATATTAGCCAAGGGTGCAGGACTAATCAAATGATGCACCCCCGGATAATACCACAATAAATGTAGCTCATTGGGCAACTCTTTCCCCGGTTGTACCCCTCGTTTAAAATCCAGTCTTAGATAAAATTTAAGGTGATCAAAGCCATAATAGAGGCGTTGAACGTTACTGGCTCGGTGCATTGTTCCCATTGCGCCACCAATCTCTACTTTACCCGCCTTATCCCATTCTTGCTCATCTCCATAGCCATCAATAATAGGATGAATAAAGCTTTCAGGACGATAATCGCCTTTCCGTTGATGATCTTCGAGAGATTGCCGTAAATTAGCGGGAATCGGTTCATTTAACGTTGTATAAATTGCTCTGAGATGCTCACGGAACAATTGGTCAAACATTGCATCATGGGTAGAAGTGTGACCTTCCCCAAACCACCAAAACCAATCTGAGCCTTCGGCTGCATACAAGGCTTCCCAAACTTCAGGGTTATTTTCCTCTGTGGCTTCAGTATGACTGGCTAAGGTGGCTCTGGCTTCTTTTAATAAGTCCCACGCTTGATTCTTCACAGGATCGCCTATCCATGTGGTAAAGCTACCATCCACCCAAGATCCACTGTGTAAATTTTCGGACGGAATCGAATGAACGGGGGGGAATTTCTCCAAATATTCCGAAACTGTCACTAATTTAAGGTGTTCACTGTTGCTAAAGCGTTGATAGAGTGCATCTAAGAACGGTAAGCCATCTTTATAATAATGTTCCCAACAATTTTCCCCATCAAGGGCAATGGTGACTAACCAAGGATGGAGAGAATGTTCTTCTTTTTCCCGATAAGATCGGTAAATAGACTCTAAATGACCGATTAAATCGTTTGCTGCATCATTGGAGTCCATTCCGCTATAGGTAAAGCCAATTAAGTCCGATAAACGATGATCTCGAAAAACAATCGATAAATTACCGTCAGGGGTTTCTAATTGATAGGGACGGTACAATATTTCAGGTTGATATAAATTTCCGACTTCATCTCGATAGAAGAAATGTCCCAAACTCCACCCCAATACCGCTTCATCTGAGCATAACCATTTAAAGCCCGCTTGGGCAACATAGGGTAAAATTTCGGGACTTACGGACTGTTCTGACGGCCATAAGCCTTGAGGATTGATTCCAAACCGTTCTCGGTACATTTCTCTGGCTTTAGACAGATGACGAGGAATATCTTCTTGCCACTGAAAACGCTGCTTAGGAAGTGTCATATCAGGGACAGCCACCTGTCCTGCATTCGTATCTGCCAGTAACGGTAAAATAGGATGAGTATAAGGGGTTGTAGTGATTTCTAACTGTCCTGCTTCCTGCATTTTGCGGTGTTGGGGTAAAATGCGGCAGATAATTTCCCGATGTTTGGCAATGATACGCTGGCGATCGCTTAAACTAAAATTCTTACCCTGTTCTAACCATGATGCAACGGCCGAATCATCCCAAAATAAAGGATCAATCCACGCTAAATTATGCCACATCAACAAATCACTAAAATCTTGACTATTCCAATGTTCGATACACCATGCCAGTCCTTTTTCCTGCCGCATTTCGTATAATTCTTGATAACGGGGATGGGGATCAATCAGCGTATGATGATTTGCGTCAAAGAAGTTATTCAGAATCGCTTGTTTTTGTCCCAAGGTTAATTGATCTTCGGGGGTAACGGTAAGGGCAAGATAGGGATCAATTGCCAGTCCTTGGGCGTAATCTTCTAGTTGTAGGATAAGAGAAGGAACTAAATTAACCGTTTGGTGAAGTTGGGGATATTTTTCTAAAATTAAGACTAAATCGAGGTAATCTTTTACGCCATGCAACCGTACCCAAGGTAAGCGATATTGGCCAGTTGCATCAGAACTTGCTTGACGTGACTTGTAAAGCGGTTGATGTTGATGCCAGATGAATGCAATGTAAAGGGGATGAGACATAAAAGATAAGACCAGAAATCATAGTGCTACGCACAAGATACAAGGCAAAAGTCAAAAGGCAAAAGTAAGCTCCGTCGCTTGTTTCAAGCTTTACCCATGTCAAATACCTAATTTTGTGCTGCTATACCTTAAACCAAGTTTAGCCCGTTTCTTGACCAAAAAATTTGTTATCACCAAACTTTGTTAAGGTAGAAAGTTGCAGATAATTTTACTTTAATCTTTAGTTTTCATATCTATCATGCTCAGAGCCGGAATTGTGGGACTTCCTAACGTGGGAAAATCGACCTTATTTAACGCCCTTGTTGCTAATGCGAAGGCAGAAGCGGCTAATTTTCCCTTTTGCACCATCGAACCCAATGTAGGGGTGGTGTCTGTCCCAGATGAACGGTTAGCCGTCTTAGCTAAACTATCCCAATCTGCCAAAATTGTACCGACTCGCATCGAATTTGTCGATATTGCTGGATTAGTTAAGGGTGCAAGTCAAGGAGAAGGGTTAGGCAATCAATTTCTCGCTAATATTCGGGAAGTCGATGCCATTGTGCAAGTGGTACGCTGCTTTGACAATGATGATATTATTCACGTTTCTGGATCAGTTGATCCGGTGCGAGATATGGAGGTAATCAATTTAGAATTAGCTTTAGCAGACTTAGGCCAAGTAGAAAAACGGATGACCAAGGTTCGCAAGGACGCTCGTACTAAAAAAGAAGCACAAGCAGAATTAGAAATATTAGAAAGACTTTTAAGTTGTTTAAACGAAGGAAAACCGGCTCGTCAAGTGGAATTAGAAGAAGAAGAAGCAAACTTAATTAAATCTTTGGGGCTATTAACCAGAAAACCGATTATTTATGCCACCAATGTTTCAGAAGATGACCTTGCAACTGGAAATGAATGGGTTGAACAAGTGCGACAGGTTGCAGAGACAGAAAAGGCTAAAACTGTCATTATTTCAGCACAAGTAGAAGCCGAATTGATAGAATTATCCGAGGAAGAAAGCAAGGATTTCTTAGAAGCATTAGGCGTAGAAGAAGGAGGCTTAAAGTCTCTCATTAAAGCCACTTATGATTTATTAGGACTCCGTACTTATTTAACCACAGGACCCCAAGAAACCCGTGCTTGGACAATTATCTCTGGAATGAAAGCCCCACAAGCAGCAGGTGTCATTCATACCGACTTTGAACGGGGGTTTATTCGCGCTGAAACCATTTCTTATCAAGATTTAGTGGAAACAGGGGGAATGACAGCAGCCAAGGAAAAAGGCTTAGTTCGTAGCGAAGGAAAAGAGTATGTGGTAGAAGAAGGCGATGTTTTATTATTTCGCTTTAATGTTTAGATCCCTGAAAACCACAAGAATTCAACCCCATTTTTAGGAGATTCTTATATGGCAAATAATCTTTATGAAACTGATTATGAACAGTGGCTAGAAAATCAAACAATTGCCTTAAAGAAAAGACAGCCCGATTTATTAGATTGGGATAATTTACTAGAACTCTTAGAAATGGGGAATCCCAAGGATACCGTAGAAAGTAATTTAGTCATCTTAATCGCTCATTTACTGAAACTTTATGTCCAAAGCGATGCCCCTGACTGGATGACATTAAGCTGGTATCGCTCAATTGATGAACATAGAAATCGTATTTTATATCAAATCCGGTTGAATGGCCATAAAATAAGAAAAAGAAATGATGAGGATACACAAGATGCCCAGACGAATCACAATTGCTCCTCACCTAAGTTCAGAGGAACTATATAAACGCTATCGTCA
>JBFRWB010000082.1:0-4483 GCA_051439375.1 Microcystaceae cyanobacterium | reverse complement strand
GAATATTATTCTGCCCTAATATTTGGAGTTAAAGGTTGAACATTTGGGTTTGGGTTGAACAGTGTTCAACCCCTACGGTTTTAGAATAAGTGAGCAAGATGCTCACACTCCTGACATACTTACAACTCATTCTGTGATTGCTATAGTAGGCTGTCAACTTTGAATTGAGGGGTTGAGATAGGAGGGGGAAGAGGGGGAAGATTATTATTCCTCAATACTAACTTGATGACCTAATAGAAACTTCTGAAACTCAAAACAATCTCGGTTTTGCCATTAACGAAAGATTTGCAAAACTAGGAGAGTTTGAAATTCCGATAATTCCCAGAGATTCTATCAGAGAACTTCCTAACTTTTAAGAGACTGTCTTTAAGAAATTAAGGGATTGCGCTAAACTAGGCTTAATTAGAGCTTCAACTATTTGCTGACTTCCCCTAATACCCCCAGAAAGATTACGGGCTGTGGGACCTAATTGCAGTCCAGCTAACGCTCCCATAATAAACAATTCACTTTTAGGAATGCGTAAATAAGAATCTAAAACAGGCAATCCTTTTACCCACTGTATCGAATAAGATTTCTTTATATCCGCCAGTAAAGGATGATTTTCACCATCTAATTGTGTTCCCGTCGCTAACCAAAGCTGATCATAACAATATATCTCCCCATTTTGGCAGGTTACTTGCCAATTCTCCCCCTGCCATACTGCTTCTTGTACTTCACACTGTTCAATTAGGGTTACTTGACCATCTCTACTTAAGCGACGTAATTGTAACAAGATTTTTGGGGTCATAGAGCCACCATTTCGGGCATTTTGAATCATTTGCCAGCGTTTTTCCCCGTCTTTTTCTGCCATAAACCCTTTTAAATATTTTGGACCCAACCAACCGGGATCAGCATCAAATAGCTTGGCTTGTAACTGACGACGAACCATTAAATCAATTTTAGCCCCTCTAGTGACTGCACCGATCGCTAAGTGACCACTAGATAAACCACCACCAACTATTAGAATTCGCTCATCTTTTAAACTTAGGGAACGTAAATATACTTGAGAACTATGAAGCAATCTATCTTTAGCATAATTTCCCTTAATTTGTTCAACCCAACTAGGAAAATGGGGCTTTCCTCCCCCAGTGGCTAAAATTACCCGACGAGCCATTATGGACTTCCCATTGTCTAAAATAAGCTGAAAACGGGAAGAATGGGGTAAAATCTGGACAACTTGAGCAGGATAGACTTGATCCTTTAACTGCTCCTGTTGAATTAAAGAATGGCAAAAATCATCAAATATTTGGGTACTAGGCAAAGAATAGGGTTCAAATAGCTCTTGTGGTCTATTTTCAGCAAATGTTCTCAATTGATGAGGATTAGGAGCAGGATGATGTACCGCAGGGGATCTCAAGTGGGGAATATCTTGCGCTGCAAATTGATGTCGCCACTGTTGCAACCATGTACCGCTAGGGTCGAAAACCATGACTTTATGTCGGAATTTCGGGCGTTTATGCAGTAAATAGAGCATTAGAGTCAAAGCTTGAGGACCGGCTCCTATAATCCCTATATCAATGGTTTGAGGTAAACTTGTTTGTACCATGAATTATTAGCTCTATAAAAAATGATAATCATTATCATAGTAACTCAAAATTCAACCTTCTTTTTTTATGACTCAATCTTCCCTCCTTGCCAAACTCATCACTGAATCTCAGCCTTTTGTGAGTAAAGAGGATATGAAAGACATTTTATTCTCTAGAGATTAATTTTTAAAAAATACCAGTTATTTATTTTAATTACCAATTTTATGCAACTGAGAAGCTAACTGTGTGGGGCATAACACTGTTCATTCGCCGAACATCAGTATGTTTTCCTTAAGGTCTTCAACGCCTCATTATCTCTAAGTTTCGGTCAATCTGGGAAGCAACTGAGCTAAATTACAAGGACGATGGCGGGAATCAAGTTGGTCTTTAATAATACTCCATCCTGTTTGACAAGCACCACTAGAACCGGGCAAACAAAAGATATAAGTCCCGTTAGCTACACCAGCCAAAGTGCGAGACTGAATGGTAGAAGTTTTGATTTCTTGATAGGAAATCCACCGAAATATTTCGCCAAAACCTTCAATTTCTTTATCTAAAAGTGGTTGAATGGCTTCTGGTGTGCCATCTCTTCCTGTAACACCCGTACCACCCGTGCTGATAATTACTTGAACCGATTCATCTGCAATCCATCTGGATACGACAGCACGAATTTGATAAATATCATCGGGAACAATCGTTTTTTCTGCTAAGGAATGACCTGTTGTGGTTAAGTTATCCACTAAGATTTTACCCGATTTATCATCCGCTTCTGTTCTTGTATCAGAAACGGTTAGCACGGCAATTTTCAAGGAAAGTAAAGAGTCTTTTGAGTTCATTTTTGTTAGGATTGAATTAATGTTTTAAGAAAAATACTTTTCGACTTCTAAAACACTTTTGCCAAAACAATCATTGACAATTGTGGTAATGCGATCGCTATTTAAGTTAGGCAGAAAATTACTTACCGTTGATTCTAAATATCCTGAATCACGATAAACAAAGAATCTAACTTGATTATGTTCCCATAACCAAACTTCAGGAATCTTTAAGTATTGATATTTAGTTAAATCGTCGATGCTCCCTGATGTGATGTTTACTTCTACTGCCAAATCTGGCTTATCTTTGTCTATCTCAAAACAGTAAGCCACATCAGGTTCTTTCCCTTCTTTTCCTTCTTCCCTAAGCGTAGTGTGATTAAAGGTGAAAACAGGAATATTAAGGCTACGAAAACACGCCCAAATAATTACCCTAATATAATCACTAATTAATTCATGGTTACGTCCGGGGGAGACGATAGTAATGACTCCATTGCGAAATGAGACTCGTTTAGTGGGCAAATCTAAACTAATATATTCAGCCCAAGTTGTATTAGTAATTGTGGTAATACGGTCGCTTTTCTGTGTTCCAATACTTAACATTTTTACTTAGGGGACATCTAAAGTTAACCAAAAACAACAAATAAAATTGGGGAAAGAATCATTATGATTATTGCCCGCTTTGGAATAATAATTCAATAGATTCCCCCCAAAGATAATAACATATTTCGCTTAAATTTTAGTCTTATTAACTAAAACCTGTTCTAAACGCTCTTTTAACTCAGTCAAAGTCATCGTTCCAATATCCCCTTGTTGGCGAGTACGAATGCTCAACGTTTGAGTTTCAACTTCCTTTTTACCAATAACCGCTACGACGGGAATTTTTTCTAGTTCAGCATTACGAATTTGTTTGCCCAAACGTTCCCCTGTACAGTCTATTTCTACCCGATAACCCGCCTGTTTGAGATTAGCCGCTACAGTAGCCACATATTCTCTTTGTTCGTCACTTACAGGTAGCAAGCGTAGCTGTATGGGGGCTAACCAGAAGGGGAAATCTCCTGCATAGTTTTCGATTAAAATTCCATAAAAACGCTCCAAAGAACCAAAAATGGCTCGATGAATCATAATTGGACGTTGACGAGCATCATCGGAGGCCACATATTCCATGTCAAAGCGTTCTGGTAGGTTAAAATCTACTTGAATTGTGGAGCATTGCCAAGTCCGTCCAATAGCATCTTTAATTTTGATGTCAATTTTCGGTCCATAGAAAGCCCCTCCGCCTTGATCTTCAATATATGACCAACCTTTGGTATTTAAAGCTTCTACCAAAGCCTGAGTTGCCAATTCCCAACCTTCATCTGTCCCAACGGACTTATCAGGGCGAGTAGAAAGATTCACTTCATAGTCCTTAAAACCAAAGTCTGAAAGGATCTTTTCTGTTAAGTTTAATACCCCAAGAATTTCCTCGGCAATTTGTGTCGGCAGACAGAAAATATGGGCATCATCTTGAGTAAAACCTCGCACCCGCATCAAACCATGTAGAACACCAGAACGTTCGTAACGATAGACTGTGCCTAATTCTGCCCAACGCAAGGGGAATTCTCGATAGGAATGGAGATCATTTTTATAGGTTAAAACATGAAAGGGACAGTTCATAGGCTTGATTTGATAAGCCTGTTCCTCGATGTCCATCGAATCGAACATATTTTCCCGATAAAAATCAAAATGACCCGATGTTTTCCACAGTTCCAAGTTGGCAACGTGGGGCGTATAGAGAAGTTCGTAACCTGCATCTAAATGTGCCTTACGCCAATAATCTTCAATGACATAGCGCATGGTTGCACCACGAGGATGCCAAAACACCAAACCGCCACCTGCATCTTCTTGAATACTAAACAGTTTTAACGCTTTACCCAATTTTCGATGATCTCGACGTTTCGCTTCTTCTTTTTGCTTTAAATAAGCTTCCAACTGTTCAGGGGTTTCCCAAGCTGTGCCATAAATCCGTTGTAATTGGGCTTTAGTTTCATCTCCTCGCCAATATGCCCCTGCTACGCTTTCTAAGGCAAAAGCTTTAGGTTTTACCTCTCCTGTATAGTTAATATG
>JBFRWB010000081.1:0-28534 GCA_051439375.1 Microcystaceae cyanobacterium | reverse complement strand
AAGTTGCTGTAAATTTTAGATAAAGTTAGAAAATCATGACATTAAAGACTCCACCTAAAAGTAACAAATTATTTACATGGATTGGCATAGGTACAGTTTTCGCTTTAGTCGCTTTTCTGGCTAATTTCACTAAAATAATATTATTAGTGGCTACTCCTCCTAATAAAGTGCCAATGGCCATCTCTACATTATGGCTCTCCCGAACTTGTGGTGATAAGCTAAACTTATATTTGAAGGCAAGCTAATAGCTTTTCTCTCATTAAAGTAAAGCTTTTAAATCCATAACTTTGACGTAAAATTAATTTTATCTTATTATTAAGTCCTTCCATCACGCCACTGGTTGTTCCACTAATAAAATAGTGACAAATTTCTGTCAGATGGTTTTTTATCGTTTGAGTAGTTTCTCCAAAAAACAAGCGAGCGTGAGTTAACCATTTTTCCATTCTTCGCTGTCCCATTTTTACCGTTGTTGAAGTTTCATAAATCTCTCGAAATTCTTCTTTTAGTTCATAAGCTATGCTTAAACGAGGGGATTGTTTCAAGATTTCTTGAAGTTTTTCTTGCTCTTCTTCGGTCAAATCTTGATAATTTTTCAGCAAAATTGTTCGATTTTTTAATCCTTTTAAGCCTAAGATAAGACGAATTTTATTCAAAGACCTATTCACTTACTTGTTCTACTGTAAGTTCTTTAACTTTTTCATAGTGAGCAAGATGCTCACACTCCTCTGTCCCAAACTTCTTTGAAACGACTACAAAAGGTCAAAACGTTAACGCATCAGGTCAACTCTTTAGTGTGACTTGATGCAACGTTTAAAGAACAAAGAATGGGAAACAGAGAATAGCAAGGGTTATTGGCTTTTTTAACTAATTTAATAATACCCAGTTTAAATACATCTCAACTTAACTGTTTACTGTTTACTGTTAACTGCTAAGTGAAAAAAGTACCATAGGAATTGTCAGAAAACTTAAAAGCGTTGTTAACACAATTGTCCTTGCAACTTTTGCCCCATCGCCTCCAAATTCTTTAACTAAAATGAGAGAATTAATCGCCGTTGGCATGGCACACTGGATAATTAATACCTGTAAATCTAACACTTCTAAACCTAATACTTTCCCTACCATAAAAGCAACCGTAGGAGATAACCCTAACCTTAATAGTGCAGCAAAGATTTCAAACTTTCCCACTTGTAAACGGGTGCTACTTAATTCCAATCCCAGTAAAATTAACGCTAAAGGAATAGCAGCCCGTCCTAATTCCTTAATTCCTTCCCCTAAATTTAAGGGTAATTCTACCGCAAAAAAATTCAAACTCACCCCCATAAGCATTGCCCAAATAAGCGGTAACTTTAACGTTAAACGAACACCATATAATAAACCATTTCCTCTTAAGATTGCTGGCATTAAACCAAACAAAAGGATACTTGACCCAATCATCACAATAATAGCCCGTTCTAATCCCTCATTCCCCAAGGCAAACGTGACCACAGGTAGCCCCATATTGCCATTATTCGGCAGTAAAGCCGTGGCCATTAAACTTTTAGCAACAGGGGAATTTAAGCCTAAAAGACGTTGAATTAACCAGCTAATACCAAAAAGAATTAGGGTGACTAAAACAAACCCCATCAATAAACCAACAGTACTACGCACCGATAAAGTATTGCGATATAGACTATCAGCTACCAACGCAGGAGCTAAGATATAAATACTTAATTGAGCGAGGGGTTTTTTATCCCAGTCAAAGCGTTTTCCTGCTAAAAAACCAATAAAAATAATAAAAGCAACAGGGACAACCGCAGCAAATAGAGTGTTCATATTTTCATAGGTTTTAGGTATGAGGTTATATTAAACTAAAAATCGCTATTTAGCCTTAATCTACTTTTTCTATTGACTATATTGTTTTTGCAACAATTGTCGGATAAACATTTTGTCTTTAGTTAATAACTCATCAAAAATTGATCCTTCAATCCCTAAAACACAACTCTTAGACACTGAAGTTAAAGTGGTATTACTAGGGCGTTGACTGAGAATATCTAAGTAGTTAAGAAAGGTAATAGAAAATACTTTCTTCTGACTTTGAGATTGAACACCTCCTTGCACTAATAATAAGAGTTTATCGGTAAATTGACCCATTTGCAGAATTGTTTCGGAAACATCATAGGATTGTTCATCTGTATGATAAGCTAGGGTAATTAATTGTTCCCTTTGAAGATCACAGAAGAGGTCACTTTCGCAAAGATAAAGTACTTTTTCTAAGGTACTTAACTGCGTAAAATTAGAGGGATCTATTATCTTTCTAGCGGTTTCTTGGACTAAAGGATTTAAAACAATATAATGTTCTAATATCTCTTGTGCTTTTTGTTGTGCTTTATCTGACTCTATATAAGACAGTAAATAGAAACTTAACGCTTTTACTAAAGAATCAGGTTCACTTAAAAAAGTCATTAATTGTTCTGATAACTGTTCTTGAGAATAAGACTGAACCGAAGAAACTTGGGTAATTTGTTCCTCCATCTTCGTAATTAGGTTAGCTTTAAGTCGCTGTTTCCATTGTTGTTGAAAATCTTGGAATAACTGATTAATGACAGAGGGTGCAAAACGAGTAACTGATAGGCCTAACTCGGTAGTTTTTGTCCCTCTTGGCAATTGTTCCAATATTTCTAAAATTCCTTTACAAATTAACTTTTGCTTGTCTTCAAAGTAGCTAATTAATAATTTTAAGCCTGATTGAAAGAGAACATCTTGAGGATAAGCGGAATTAGAAGCTAAGATTTGGGATGTTTCGCTTATGGTTTCTAATTGACTCAGTAATCTTTCTCCTTTAGCGAGTAAATTATCATCTGCATTCAAATCAGCTAAAATCTGGTCTTCTTCTTCTGAGGTAATACCATATTCCTGAGCTAAAGAACGCATTTTAGCATCCTCTTTAGGTAAAACTTCTCTAACAGATTTCTCTTTTTTGACAACTTTTAATAACTCTTTTCCTAACCCTTTTGCACCTCGTCTCCGCTTTCCTTTTGTCATTTTACTCAGTTGTTGACGAAAACTTTGTAAACGCAATTGATCTTCTTTGCTACGTTTTTGGTTAGGATCAAATAAGTCTGGACGTTCGATGGTTAATTCGCTTAAAATGGTCTGATGTTCTTGTTCACTAATTCCTAATTCTTGCCGCATATGTTGCAGTGCTTCTAAACTATTAGCAGAAGTCGCATATCCTTCCTCTAATGCGTCCATTAAAACTCCCTTATAAGCTTGGATGCGTTTTTCTCCTGTAAAACCCGGTAAAATCTTGGCTAAAACATATACCTCATCAGGATTTAAAGATTCAATTGATTTTCCTTCTAAGAAACGAGAAACATCTAGTTTGAGCTTAATTAATTGCTTGCGCAAGCGACTGGCTAACCCTTCACGTGAGTAAATTTCAGCACTTCTATACCATGTTCGATAAACCCAGAGAGTACTAACTAAAACAATCAGAATATTAAAGCAATATTGCAATGTAATAGGGAGTTTGCTAATATATCCTCGTCCACCAAATACAAAAAATACGTTAAAGACAATAAACGTATAAAGAGTATAAATCTGATGCTGTAATTGAGGATCTTTTAAATTGGAATCTTGACGTTTTTTAAAGGTTTTATAGAGCTTTTCGACTTGTTTCCCAACTTCATAGCCTAAAAAGCAACTAAGTGCAATAAATAGCGGCACAAAAACCAGACGAGGAATAGGAATTGAACCACTTGGTAAATAAATAGCAGGAGCCAATAAAGCGGCTAATTGATTAGGTTGTCTAGCCCATGCACCCGACAATAAATAATTCCAGTTTCCTGCATAAAAATAATAACAAAGAAAATAACCAATGGCCAGTCCCGCATAACTATAATAAAAGAACTTATAATCTTTATTCTTTAAATGATCCCAATAAGAACGTTCTGCATCAATATCAACACAGGGACTTTGACACGCAACACAAGCACTTTGTTCTTTTCCGTCTTTTGTAATACGACGACACATTGATTGAGTAACGGATGTCTTGTCACCTTGATGAGCTATGCTAGTTAGTAATCCTCTGGGTTCAGCATAAAATAGCTGTACGGGTGCCATGGGACAAAAATACTGACACCAAGCTTTCCCTGCATACCAATAGCCAATAAAAATCGCTGAACAAATCGTAAATAGCAGAAAACTCCCTAAAATAAGACGATTAGAATCAAAAAAGAGGACTCGGCCACATACTCCCAGATAAAGGAAGCCAAATTGAAGATATGTGTGATTGCGAGCTAACCATGAATCTGCTTTGACTTTAACTAATTCTGTGCGGACTTTACCTGTTTTGGCATCTTTCCGTTTAATTTGACGCTGTTTCCCTAAAGCACGAGAAATCTGGGATAAAAAGCTGAGAGGACAAATTCTGCGCCAAAATTCGTGGCCAAATACCAATAAGACTAAAACCCCCACTGGAATAATTAACCCCCAAAAAAGAGAGGCCCCCATTGGATAAGGAGTAGAGGGGAAACAGTTACCTTGGACGGAAACACACGCATCAGGGTTTAATTTCAAAGGACTCCAAGCCGTTTTAGGATCAGTCAGGATACTGGAGACAGGATCGTAAAACAAGGAAGAAATTAGTAATAACCAACCGCAGGTAACACCCCAACGGATCATGTGCATGGTTTTTTCAGGGATTTTGGATATCATAGGAGGTTAGACTTAAAGTAAAGCATTGTTAATATGCCCGTGGCTCAAGGTTTATTTGTCGAAGTGAGGAGAGGCTTAATATAACTTAACTCAGTAGTTATGAACTAAAAGAAAATTGAGTTTCAGGTTGCTAAACATTATTTGCGTAAAAAAGGATTTCTTTTGATATGATAGAGATCGCTTTTTTGCAAGGAGAGGTGGCAGAGTGGTCGATTGCGCTCGACTTGAAATCGAGTGTATCGAGAGATACCGTGGGTTCGAATCCCACCCTCTCCGTTTTAGTTTTATGAAGATTGCATAGATGTAGGTTAAAGAAGTCGGAAGTTGTTTTTGCAACAAGGCCTGATACCTCCTTCCAAAAACGTTCTGTTTTAAAAGACAGGGTTTTTGACCTAGTTATTTCGATAATCGCTAAATGTACATAAACTAAAACGATTGATCAATCAGGAAAGAATCTTTTGCATAGATTGAAATCATGTCGAATAGATGCAACCCCTAACTATAGATTATTAATAAAGATAAAGGAAGTGAGAAGAAGAATAACTGATAAGTGATCACTCATGAGTGATCACTGCTCACTGAATAATTGCATTAAGGGAACAGTTCACTTACAGTAGGGTCAATAATAAGTATCTTTAGGCTCTGGAATCATAACTGTGGCACGTCAATCTCGCTCTTCTTCTCGCCCTCTGCGTTCTGTATCCTCTAAGGATCAAACTGTAACCGTCATGCCTCGCACATCATCTTCTACGTCTGCAACTTCTCGTCAAACAGGGAAAAGAGAAGATCCTCCCATCCTCACAGTAAAAGCAAAACCTATTAAATCCCGTCCTCATCGCCCTCAAACAGCGACTTCTTCCCCGTTTTTTCTAAAAATATTCTTTTACTTACTGCGGTTAGCCGTTGTGGGTGTTGGTTTAGGAGCGATCGCAGGGGCAATGTTACCCTTTATTGATCCCATTAACTGGTTTAAGTCTCTCAATCTTCCCATCGCAGCGTCAGAAACGCCAGAAAATAGCCCGCCTAAAACGAAGGAGAAAGGACTGCTTTCGGTTTTTTCAGATAATAAAAGTGAGTCTATTGAGCCAACCAAGGAATTATCTGCGCTTAATACAAAATTAACCACCATTGCTGCAAATTATCCTAACTTAAAACCCCAAGCCTTCTTTATGGACTTAGATAACGGGAATTATGTCAACTTTAATGGTGACACACCCATCTCAGCCGCAAGTACAATTAAGATTCCAATCTTAGTTGCTTTCTTCCAAGATGTAGATGCAGGAAAAGTTTTACTCGATGAAATGTTAGTGGCTGATCAAGCTGTGATCGCTGGCGGATCGGGAGATATGCAGTATCAAGAACCCGGTAAAAAATATACAGCCCTTGTCACAGCGACTAAAATGAACGTAATTAGTGATAACACAGCAACTAATATGTTAATTCGCCGTTTGGGGGGAAAAGAAGCGTTAAACGAAAGATTTAAGCAGTGGGGAATGACAGAAACCGTAATTAATAACCCCTTACCTGACTTAGAAGGAACAAACACCACCAGTCCGAAAGACCTTGCTTTGTTAATGGCTAAAATTAGTCAAGGGGAATTAGTCTCGTTAAAATCCCGCGATCGCTTATTAGGAATTATGGAAAAAACAAGAACTCGAACCTTGTTACCTCAAGGGATTGAGAAAGATGCGATCATTGCCCATAAAACAGGGGATATCGGTTCAGTCTTAGGAGATGCGGGTGTCATTGATATTCCCATTGGAAAACGATATGTGGGAGCCGTTTTAACCAAGCGTCCTCATAATGATATGGCAGGAAGAAAGATCATTCAAGACATATCACGCACTGCTTATCAGCATTTTAAGCATTATTTACCTCGTTCGACTTCTAGTGCGGTGGAGGAAAATTCTTTAACAATGGATAGTGAATAATGGATAATGATCTCATTTTACAGGGAGCTTTCTCCAAAAAAGAGTTTAGTTATGCTATCCATAATATTCCCCTCTTTTTCTCCCCTTTATACCATCAGATTTTTGAATATATTGATAAATCTTGCGCCAATTAATAAATCCCATCTCCCCCTCGGTAAAAATGAAGCCTTCCTGCGCCTAAGTATAGCCCCGAAGGATTATTACCCGTTGGGTAAACTGTTACGCCAAAAAGATAAACCCCTGCAACATCTGGGTTACGTTTCGGTTTTAAACCAATGGTAAACACTGTATCAGATGGAATAGGAGAAGCTAAGGTTAAAGTAATTACTTGACTATTGGGATCTTGGGTAATAGATTCAATAGCAATCGGATCTTTCTTATTACGATGATTCCCTAGAAAAGCAACCGTTTTGTCTAAATAAAAATCAATTTCTTCATAACCGGCTCGTTGTTGAATAGCAATAGTGCTTAAAGTATTACCTGCATCTTTGGGCATTTCAATCGTAAAATAATAGGTTGCACTCCAAACTCTCACTGCATTGAAAGTCGTCATTACATTGGTTAAACGAGGTGATTTCTTAAAATAACTCAGAGATGAGTTAACGGTAGATTGGGCAACGACTGGCTTTATGGGAAACAGAACCAAACTATTGAGAAGTAAGGTTAGAAAAAGGATAAATCGTTTCATTTTTATTTGAGGGTAAGTCATTTCAGTGAGCAGTTATCAGTACCTTAGCAAGAGGCTTAAAATAAGTCATCTTCTTCTTTTATCCTCTTAAGCTAAGTCGCATTTAAACTGGGTCTTTGATATTTTAGTACAAATTCTCAAACTCTATCCCTACTCCCCTCTCCCTACTCCCTTGCAGTCTTCACATACCAATTTAGATGCTGAACAGCTTAGAAGTGGAGGCTTTAGACCCCCATTTTTCGAGAAGTAAGTCATTAAGTCAAACCAAACTGAACACCAATTATTAAAAAAAGTCATCGGTTTGCTAAAATTTAAAAACAAATAGAAAAATATTACTTTTTATCTTAAACAATGAATCAATAATATGACCAGTTTTCAAATCCTAGAACAGACATTATTCGATTTAGATGGACGCAGTTACAAAGCCTACAAAGATATCAAAGGATCTTATCAATTCCCTGATTTTACCTTGATGATTGACCATGTACAAGGTGATCCTTTCGCTTCACCCAGTCGTTTACGCATTAAAGTTTCCCATTCGATTGCTAAATTTCCGCCCCATGTATATCAATCGTCGAGCCGTAAAATTGCCCTAAGAGACTATTTAAGCCGTCAATTTGGAAAAGCAGCTAAATCTCTTAGTTCTCGACGAGGAACAGGCAAAAGTGGCTTAATTTCAATTGTTAAAGTCAGTCAAGCCGTTTTAGATCGAACCTCAGTTGTCATTGATCAAACGGGAATAGAAGTACGCTTTTGGGTTGGACTTCCGGCGCAAGGAAGGCGTATTTTAGGCCGTCAGGCGGCTGAATTATTAGGACAAGATATTCCTGATATAGTAGATATGGCGTTAAAGTACGACGCATTAGACGCGGAAGCCATAGAAAGACAGGTTAAAACCGTTGAAGATGCCGATTGGTTGCGATCGCAATTAAATAAACAGGGACTGGTTGCCTTTATTGCCAATAGTTCGTTGTTACCCCGTCGTAGTGGTGTAGATGATCGCCCTTTAGATAGGGAGGGGATTCCCTTTCAGTCACCACCTCCCTTTGAAGTTAGCTTTAATTGTCCAAATTATGGCGAAATTAAAGGAATGGGGATTCCTCAAGGGATAACGCTCATTGTTGGAGGTGGATATCATGGTAAATCAACTTTATTGCACGCTATTGAACAAGGAATTTATAATCATATTCCCAACGATGGACGGGAATTTGTAGTAACAGAAGCCTCAGCCGTTAAAATCCGAGCAGAAGATGGACGCAGTATCGTAGGCGTTGATATTTCTCCTTTTATTAACCATTTACCCCAAGGAAAATCTACCCGTCAGTTTTCTACCCCTAACGCCAGTGGTAGTACTTCTCAAGCAGGAAATATTATGGAAGCCTTGGAAGTAGGGACAAAAGTATTATTACTGGATGAAGATACGACGGCCACGAACTTTATGATTCGAGATCAACGAATGCAGCAGTTAATTGCCAAAGAAAAAGAGCCAATTACGCCTTTTATTGATAAAATTCGCCAGCTTTATGAGGAACATGGCGTTTCAACTATTCTTGTCATGGGAGGAAGTGGAGATTATTTTGAAGTCGCCGATCAAGTGATCGGCATGGATAACTTTCAACCGGTGGATTTAACCAATAAAGCGAAAGAAATTGCTCAAAATCAGCTTAATCAACGAAAAGCCGAGGGGGGTCAATCTTTTGGTCAAATTACCCCTCGTATTCCCCTTTCAGCTAGTATTGATCCAAGTCGGGGACAACGTAGTGTTAAACTCAAAGTGCAACAGGTCAATAAAATTGGGTTTGGTGTAGAGGAAATTGATCTCAGTGCAGTGGAACAGTTGATCGAATCAAGTCAGTTACAAGCGATCGCAGAAGGACTGATCTATGCAAAAACTCATTATTTAGGAGAAAATATAACAATAGCTGAAGCTTTACACCAATTAATGGCAGATATTTCCCACAATAGCTTAGATATGTTAACCCCTTATCCTCAAGGAGATTTAGCTGCTTTTCGTTCTTTTGAATGGGTAGCTGCTTTGAACCGTTTGCGTAGTTTACAACTTACCGTTTGCTCCAATGAAAAAACGATGGAGGATAAAGAAGGTTAAAATTCTTGTTGGAATGGGTAACAAGGATTATTGTCTATTTATCTTAACGTAAGCCTAAAAAAACCCACTCCTTAGTATGATCACAGCAGAAGTGGGCAAAATATTTAACTTTTACAAGATTAATTAGTAAATACCGGGGTTAATGCGGTCATCTCCTTCAATTAGCTCTTTAGCGGGTTCGGTTACCGTAAAGTTGTCTAAATTGGCTTGTAATCTTGCTTTTTGTTTTTCAGATAATCCGGGAATACTCAGGACATCTTCTACCGTGTCGTAAGGAGCATTATTAATGATCTTACTGGCTAAATTGGGGTAAAAGCCACGATATTCACGAAACTCTCGAATATTAGAGTTGTTAAGATCAACCTTTTGCCCGAATTCAGTGGTTAACTTCTGATCAACCGCATTGAGTTCGGCTTGTGCATCAGGGGTTACAAAAAACCCTAAACACCCTAAGACAAGGGTAAAGACAATTAAAAAACGCGCCACAATTTTCATGGATGATGTTCCTCCTATTTAATCTGGCATTATCCCACGATTTGATGGGAAAATTTGCAAATGTGTTAATGAATCCAAAGACAGCCAATCTAAGACTAAATTTGCTGCAACCCTGATCATACCTCAGTTTTCAGGCGTTGACTCGAAAAATTAAAAAATTCTGAATGATAAACCTTGACGGTTCTGTGCATAACTTATTCTTATGTAACTGATAAGTGAATGCAAGCTCATTAATGAACTTATTCTTTTGTCGAGCTAACTTTTATGATTATTATTAAGTCAATACTTTTTAATAAAAAAAACTTATTAAAGTGAACTTTAAAGAATTCAACAGCGTCTCTGCGTCTTAAGTAGCCCCATAGTAAAAAGCTACCTGTAACGGATATACTTCAGACCGATAGAACCCAAGGCATTTGTACGGATCAAAACAGATTTTGGGGACATCTTAAAGGCACAATACAATTACAAGACAAATTATCATAAATTACTAAGCATACTTTTCTCTTTTTGTCAAGCACTATTTAAAGATTTAATTTATCAGATCAGAAATGATTTATATTCTGTGGACATCCCTTGAAAAAACCATGCTAGGCTAAGTCAAGTCAAAGTTCAGTTCACTAACGTGTGAGGTAGTTCGGTTAGCTAAACCCAAGGAAATCTGAGGTTTTAGCTATCGGAATCAAAAAAATACTATGAATCACAAAATCATCAAAACTATTGCTCTTACAACGACCACAACCCTAATGGGTGGCTTTTTTTGGCTAGGTGGATCTTCCTTACCCAACAACATTGCTCTAAGCTCTAATCGTCAAGATGTTTCTGCATCCCAAACTCAGAGAGATGGTAATGCGCTCGCTACAACCCAAACCTATAAATGGAAAGGGAAACAGGCAACCATTCTTAGGGTAAAAGATATTCCAGTCCTTACATTTGTCAGTCCTTTAGAGGAAAAGGAAGCTCAACATAAAGCAGCTAACCTTGCTCAAACAGTCACTAATCGTCTTAACCAATTTGCCTCTCAAGGGATAAATGCTGACCAAATTACCGTGGCTTGGGATGGTAAAACGAAAGGATACAGTATTAAAATTAAAGATGAAGAATTAGTACAGGTAAATAAAAACGTTTTTCTCCCCGATACAACCAATAATCTAGCAACCGATGCACTTCAAGCCACCAACCGTCTTAGACGCTTAATGGGAAATGCGTCTCCCTTAACCACTGTAGCCAATCTTCCCCAACCTCAACCCACCCAAGTGGCAACGGCTAAATCAGGGAATAAAAATCGGGCTAAAGGAGTCAGCCGAGGGGTGGCCTCTTGGTATGGTCCCGGCTTCCATGGCCGTCGTACGGCTAACGGAGAACGCTACAATCAACATGGATTAACAGCGGCTCATCGTTATCTTCCTTTTGGAACAAGAGTACGAGTAACTAACCTGCGTAATAATCGTTCAGTTGTTGTAAGAATCAATGATCGTGGGCCTTTCGTCGGTGGTCGTATCATTGACTTATCAGCAGGTGCAGCCAAACAAATTGGTGTATATCACAGTGGAGTCGCACCCGTAACAGTGGAAGTTTTAGGGCGATAATAATAGACAGACACACTTTGTCGGGGTGGGTTTTGCTGAAAGCTATAGCCTGTAAGGGTTTGCATGAATGTCAAACCCGCCCTATCTCGTCCCATCTTTGCTAACCACAAAGCTATTTACCAGAGATTAAGCACAGGGGAAACAGGAATTTGATAAAAATCATCAATGTGGCTTGTTTTTATCCGTCCTTTTTGGTTAGCTTGCCAGATTTGACCACTATTTACATCTAAACAGGTTAACCATCCCTTACCACAAGCCCATGTATCAATACAAATGGCATAGCCTAAATTAATGGGTTTACCATCTTTTTGGCTAGTATGGCCGCAAATCATTGTTTTACCTGAATAATGAGGCAGAGGATTGATAAACTTCTCCCAAAACAAGTGATATTCGTCCTGTTGCTGTGGAGGAGCGAAAGGATTTAAGTTAGCATGAACGAAGATAAATTGCTCGGTTGACCAAGACTTTAGACAAGACTGACGAAGAAAACGCCAATGGTGACTAGGGATAACTGATAAATCTTTGCTTTTTTTTCTACTATAGGATGATAAAGTTGCCTCACCTCGTAGATTTAACCATTTCGCTCGGTGATATTTATCTTCACGGGCTTCTAATAATTCAATTTCATGATTACCTTTAAGGGGAATAAGTTGCCCTTGTTGATCGAGTTGGACTAATCGCTCAATAACTCCTTTAGAGTCGGGTCCTTTGTTAATATAATCTCCCAATGTCACAATCTTATCGGTTTTCCTTAACTTTACAGCATCTAGTAATCGATCTAATGCTGTAGAGCATCCATGAATGTCGCCGATCGCTAGTAGTCTGGTCATTTCTTTTAATCAAATTTTGAGTCAGTCCTATCAATAGATTAAGGATTTAAGGTTAAAACAAGATTAATAAATCACCTTCTCCGTCAGGAAACAATGACGAAAAGATAGAGGATTACTTGAACAGAAAACGGTATATGATCTGAACTATCGTTGCAAATATAAGTGATAAATATGCGTGCTAATCCCTATCTTTGGCTACATTTTACAGGAATCGCTGCTTCCCCTATTTTTCTTCTTTTGACATGGTTATCCCTATCTTTAGGCGATCCCTTACCTTTTTATTGGCTAGAGTTGGTCATTATTGGTGTAATTGCCATCCTTCCTGTCTTTTTGATGCAGTGGCTACGACCTTTTTATATTTATTGTCTGATTATTGTTTCAATTAATCCCCTTAATCTAACAGAAGAACAACGGAAAATTCTTCCTTGGTTTAAAACGGGTAAACAGCGTGGGATTGCTCTTTTAACATCTATCGCTATGATAGGGGTTCTCTGGTTAATCTATCAGTATGCTCCCCTTGCAGATATGATGACTCGTAACCTGCCTCAATGGCGCATTTTAGGCTTATTTACCGCAATTATTACCTTTTCCTTAGCTAATCTTTTTATTCAAGTCCCTATGAGTGTCTTAGGTATTTTAACCAGTAATCCACAAATCCTCGAAACCAGTGAACCCTATCCATCTGAAAGGATTTCTGAGCAATTTTCTATTTTAGGGTTAAAGCTACGCCAAATCCCTTTAATGCCGTCTGTCAGTCTCAATGATTAACGGTTTAGAGAAGTTTAGACGTTAAAATCTTAGTTATTACGTTTTAGTTGATGGTGAATAAATATCATCAATCAGCTATCCTGACTCCAGACTCCAGACTATTTTCCCGTAAACTCAGGGAATCCTAACCTTTCCCAATGAAAGTGTAAATAAGCCTTAACAAAAGGATGATTTTTTCTGGGCAATCGGGAACACTAAAAGTAGAGTTACTTAATCACATAAAGATAAAGGAGTCAGCCATGAATACCTACGACCTAAAATGTTACGAAAAAACCTACAGTGACCCTCGTTATTGGGATCAGGTAAAATATACGTCCAAATTTGAGCAATATCAACTGTGGGCAAACTGTAGAGGTATAACGGATGAATTTTACAACGAATTAATTTACAGAGGTTATTTAGTTCCTCGTACAGACTCACACACTTAGCCACCGCCAATTTTAAAGACTTGGGAGATACAATAGGGAAACACAAACTCTATCTCTTTACTAAGTAATTACTGAGGACATGGCTGAAACGTCCCAAATCGTCCAATTTCCTAACCCTGAAAGTGTCATAGCCTTCACTGGAAAAGGCGAAGAAAATCTTCAATTTCTCGCTCAACACACAGGGACAAAATTGGTCTTGCGAGGTCAAGAATTGCACATTTTAGGTCAAGCAAAGGGCGTACAACGGGTTACTAAAGTAATGGAAATGTTATGTCCCCTTTACAAAGAGGGAAAATCCATTCATCGGCCTGACCTAATGACCGCCTTTCAAGCATTAGATACCCATAGAATTAACGAGTATAAAGAACTCAGTCAATCTGGTTTAGCGAAAACTCGCCGAGGGGAAACCATTTACGCCAAAACTTTCCGTCAGCGACAATATATCCAAGCTATTCAAGGACACGATATTACCTTTTGTATTGGTCCGGCAGGAACGGGAAAAACCTTTTTAGCCGCCGTTTTAGCCGTACAAGCCCTATTAAATAATAATTGCGATCGCCTAATTTTAACCCGTCCAGCAGTAGAAGCCGGGGAAAAATTAGGATTTTTACCGGGAGATTTACAACAGAAGGTTAATCCGTTTCTTCGTCCCCTCTATGATGCTTTATACGAATTTATAGATCCTGAAAAAATCCCTGATTTGATGGAAAGGGGCAAAATTGAGGTGGCTCCCCTTGCTTATATGCGAGGCCGTACCCTTAGCAACGCCTTTGTTATTGTTGATGAGGCACAAAATACCACACCAGCACAACTCAAAATGGTGTTAACTCGTTTGGGGTTTGGCTCAAAAATGGTAGTCACAGGAGATATTACCCAAACAGATTTGCCCTCTAATCAAGCCTCTGGTTTAGACGTGGCAAGAAAAATCTTAAAAGCGGTGGAAGGGATTGCTTTTTGCCACTTTTCCCAGACTGATGTGGTGCGTCATCCTTTAGTACAAAAAATTGTTGAAGCCTACGAAATTAGCGATCGCTAATTTTAATCAATCATTGGGTTTTCAGGAAATAACTGGTCACTGTTAACTGTTATCGTTAATTACAATAAGAATGACACACCATCACCTCGTCTTGTTGTAAGTGTCGTGAGCAAGACGGTCAGACTTCGCCTATGCTTCGCAGCACACTCCTCTGTTTCAAACTTATTTGAAACGACTATAATTGCTATAACCGAGTTGAAACGGCTCTTAACTCGTCGGGAATCTCTGCTGCTTCAGCAAACTCTAAATTGGTTTCAGAATAGCCTAGATAACCCGATTCAGTAAAGGCCAGTAACATCCGTTTTAAAGCCACCCAAACCACAGCATCAAACTCCCAATCTTTTCCCCTAGCGGCATAACAACTAATGGATTTTAATGCCCAAAAATAACTATTTCTGACAACCGAGCCGCCTTTTTTATAAGGAGGAACATCATCTGCATGGACGTACAAAATATCATCTTGAATATAAGCCTTCATAATCCCAACGTTACCACCACTTCCTCATTAATGTTAACCCCTAACTGTTCTCTCCCACTCCCTCCATTAACAGCAATTTCTAGCCATCCATGACTGCCAACTAAAGCAATCAATTCCCCTCGTCTTACATAACCATACGTACTGCCTTGAGGAATGTTTGTTCCCTTAATCGTCACTTGCCAAGTATCATCACTTAATAACTCATGGGAAATATTAGTAATTATATTACCAAAACCGTCAATATATTGAATTGAACCCTTTATTTCTCTTTCTTTTATTTGAATAGGTCTAATATCAACCGTTTTTAAACTGTCTATTCCAATGCGATCGCCTAATTGCTCTAGACTCACACCTTTCGCTAAATAAGCAGCAATGGGTGCAAAAATATCCCGTCCATGAAAGGTAAAACTTGGTGTCTGCACTCGCCAATATCGGGGATTACTTAAATTAACTGCCTCAATTGCTGGATCTAAGGTTAAAATACCACTAATTAAGCCATTGTCTGGCCCTACATAATAGCCTTTACTCAGTTTTACCCCAATTCCCCGTCGCTGACTCCCTACACCGGGATCAACTACGGCTAAATAGATGGTATGGTCAGGAAAGTAAGGATAGCTATTCATGAGGCAAAAACGACCAGATAGAATATCCTGAGCCGGAATTTGATGGCTAATATCAATTAAGGACGTGTGAGGCGTAATATCAGCAATGACTCCTTTCATAATCCCAACATAGCCATCTTTTAGTCCAAAATCGGTTAATAAAGCAATAGGGGGTAAGGTTTCCATAGGTTAAAGAGAAGGATGAATTTGAAATTTCGTAACAATTTATACAAAATAAATTTAAAAATGCTATATTGAATATATAGATTTAACCATCCAGCAATCGAGAGGGATCTCCATTATGAAAAAAATTCGCAAAGAAATGGTAACTCAAGCGGCTAACGTCCATCGAGAAAGTTTACGAAAAAACTTACAACATCGGATTGAAGTTGCTCGTTCTCAAGGAAATGACAAATTGGTTAGTCAACTTGAAGCAGAAGCAGCCTATCTACATTTTAAATAATATCTCATCATCTTTATTATGAGCTTGCCTAAATCCCCGATTCTAAGTCTTAGACGGGGATATTCTATAAACAGTTAACAGTTAGTTTCAGAGAGGGAGATGGAAGGATAAGGAAAATTCCGATTTCTGAACTTCTGAACTATTAAATAGCTTCTAATCGTTTTCTAGTAACTCTAACTAATTGATAGGGTGATTTTTCTGCAACAATTTGATAGTCAGAAGGTTGTAACTTTAATTCAGTAATTTGATGAGGTTCAGCTAATAGTAGGACAGTATTGGGGTAGTCAGAAGTATCAGGAATACTAGACAGAAATTGTTTAGCTGCGTCATTTTCATCGCTATAGATTGACCAAAAATAACCGACATTTTCATAAGAATAAAATGTAATGGTAGGTTTTTTGAAGCCAATCATTATAATTTTTTCATTAGGTTGTTTAACCTCTGTAATCACTTGAGCAATTTCCCTTAGAGGTAATTGACGAACTTGATCAACCATCAGATTCATCGGTTGGACAAAAAAGATAATAAATGCAAGAAAACCAAGAATATTGGTAACAATAATCCATCGCCACTGTCGTCGATTTAACCAGAAAAAGAGGATTAAAATAGCCGTAATTAACCAGATTCCTGAACTCACTAAGGGAATGGGAGATTGACCTAAAAGAGAAGATAATTGTTCCATCGCCGAATCAGTTCCAATTAATTTGGGTAACGCTAAAGAACCGATACTGAGGGCGATTAAGAACAATAAATTAAATCCAATACTAATAGAAAGGCTCTTGGTTTGTTTAGAGCGATCACTACTGATACCTCGACTAAACTCTTGACTCCAAGTAAGGGTAACTAAGTAAGCCGCAGCAGGAACTAAAGGTAACGTATAACTGGGCAGCTTGGTAACAGCAATTGAAAAGAAAACAAAGATGACCGTAAACCAACAAACAGCAAATAAACCTAATTGTCCTTGACGGGGTTGTTGTTGCCAGAAATTTTGTTGCCAAAGGCGTAAACGGGCAATACTAAGGGGTAAATAAATTGACCAAGGGGCAAACATTCCTAGTACAATTATGAAGTAAAAATACCAAGGCGCAGAATGTCCATTCACCACGCTGGTAAAGCGTTCGATGTTATGATATCCAAAGAAAGAATCGATATAAGCTTGCCCGTTTTCTAAAGTAACTAAGACATACCAAGGAACAGTAATCCCTAAAAAGAGCAACGTTCCCCAAAATAAACCCATTTCTTGAAACAGTACTTTTTTCCAGTTTCCTACATAAAATAAAAAGGCCAAAACAATTAAACCGGGGAGAACAAATCCCACAGGTCCTTTGGTTAAAACTGCTAATCCTGTTAAAACATAAAAGGCTAAATAACCTTTATTAGAAATAGGGGTAAAAAGATTAAATTTATTGTCCGTTTCTTCTCCACTGTGAGAAGTCGCATAGCCCCAAAAAAAAGAAAGTAAAGCAGTTCCAATACACCCACTTAGCAGCATATCAGATACCCCTTGATGAGACCATAACAACGTTTGTAAATTGAAAGCCACTAACGTTGATCCAATCCATGCAGATACCCACAATTGACGCTGCACTTTTGGGGTAGAAATTTGCTCAGGGGTTGCTGCGGCCGGTGTGGCAAAACCAAACTTTTTGAGGGCAAAAAAGGAAAAAATAGTGAGTGCGATCGCTGCCAAAGCAGAAGGAAGTCTCACCGCCCATTCATTAACCCCAATTATTTTATAACCAATGGCCATTAACCAATACACCAGAGGCGGTTTATCGAAGCGTGTGACTTCATTAAAGTAGGGGGTGATCCAATTTCCTGTTACCGTCATCTGACGGGCCGCCTCGGCAAAAAGGGGTTCAGTTTCATCAATCAGTCCAGTTGAACCTAAATTCCAGATAAAAGCAACGAAGTTAATTAAAACGAGCCATAAAATAGAAAAGCCCCAAGTAAAGCGAGGATTTTTCTCAAAATGATGCCACAGAGGTTGATGTGTGTGTTTTTCTTGTAAACGGGTCATGCGATCGCTAAACTCCCCACAAAATAGGTATTGGATCAAAATTTTAACTTACAGTAAGATGTATCGTCTGGTCTAGCCTTTGTTCCCAAGTCCCCGTCAATCTTTAGTAACCCTTGTTATTTGTGTAACTTACCATCTGGCATGGTTGCCCCTCGTAAATTAACGCCTGCCATATTTGCACTCATTAATTCTGCCCGAATTAAATTTGTATTAGAAAGATTCGCCCCAACTAATACGGCTCTGGCAAAGAAAGCTTCTACTAAGTCACAATCACTCAAATTGACACCTTTAAGATTCGCCCGACTAAAATCAGCATGATTCAAACGGCCTCCACTGAAATTAGCATTACTCAGGTTCGCCTTACTCATCACCGCATGGGTTAACACCGCCCCTGTTGCTACGACATTTTCTAAATCTGCTTGTTCTAACTGGACTCGCAGTAAATTGGCATTGGTTAGGTCTGCATCGGTCAATTTTGCCCCATTTAAGTTAGTATTACTCAGCATTGCGCCTTTTAGATTTGCGCCTGTTAAATCCACTTTCCGTAAATCCGCATCCCGTAGGTTGGCTTCCTTCAAATTTGCCCCTGCTAAATTGGCGCGGCTAAGATCCACACCTTTCATATTTGCCCCTTGTAAGTCTGCCCTAGAAAGATTGGCCGCTTGGAGATTGGTATAGTAGCTTTTTTTCTCTTGACGCATATTTGCCCCTCTTAGACAAGAGCCAGTCAAAGTTGCCCCACTTAGATCGGCACCTCGTAAGTCTGCACTAATGAGGTTAGCATCCAGTAAAATGGCGAGGGTGATGTCTGTGTCCCGTAAATTAGCTCCCTGTAGGAGTACGCCGTGTAAAGTTGCCCCTCGCAAATCAGCACCGCTCAGATCAGCTTGATTGAGGCTTGCACCGCTTAAGTTGGCGCCAACAAGGTTAGCTTGGGAAAAATTTGCCCGATTCAGGTAGGAAAATAGCATATTGGCTCCACGCAAGTCGGCTTCATTCAGGACAATCCCAATTAGATCAGCATTAATGAGGTTAATTCCTGCCAATCTAAGGCCGCTAAACTGGGTTTCACCAGAGGCATAACGTTCAAGAAGTTCATTAGGTTTCATAGCAAGTTTAAATGAGAAAAGAATTGGAATTAAATTGACACAAATAAGGACAAGTTAAAGGGTTAAAAATAAGAGCGAATCGTTTCAACAATTGTGCTGGCTGCCTGACTATGAAGATCGGCTTCATTCATCGCTTTGGCCGCCTTTTGCAGTTTACGATCAATGTCTTCTATGGAACGACCACTTTCAAGTATTTGCTCAACTAAATCGTCGAGGGTATAACTCCGTAACATTGACCAGTCTTGTCCCGTTTTATCCCACGGATGAAAGAGAACAGAAAATAAGAGGATTTTGGCTCGCAGAGGATTGGTATATTGAAAGATGCTTTGTCTAATTTCAAATAAATCGTATTCAAGTCGTTCGGGTACAGGAGCAGGAACGGGATAAGCTTCAATTTGCTTGAGTTCGGTAACACCTTGTTCGGCTGCTAAATCAATGACAGAGGTTTCAAAGACTTGGGAAGATTGATCATTATTCTTTTGAGGAACATTAATCGAATTAAGTTGAATAATTTGGGTGTTATAAATCTGGGTACTGCCTTCATTTTCTTTGAGACATTCCTCAGACAGATGATTATATAAAACATTTAATTGTTCTAAAATAATATTGGCGATCGCTAAATATAAACTTTGTTTATTTAAGTTATCAACAATTTTTTGGAGTGCCATTTTTAGCTCTCGTTGGGTGGGATACATTTGGCAAATATCATTAATTAAATTATTAAACCCATAATTATCAATCACACCTAAATCATTTTCCCAACGATTGCGACAGAGACAATAAACAAGTTTTTTGATCCGAGAATTTTCTCGATGGGTTGCCAATTGATGGGTAACTTGTTGAATGAGAAAATTAGGATCAACCATTTGAGTTTCTTTTTCAACCTCAATAGAAGATACCATCTGAGTTGAGTCGGCTTCAACTGGTTCTGCTTCAAGGACTGGCTCTGATGGCTCTATTTTCTCATTCACATGGTCATAAAGCGGCGTAACCTGATCTAAAATGACTTTAGCAACCCCTGCGTAAACTTTTGGTCGATTTAAGGTTTTAACTAACTTATATAAGGAAAAGGTTAACTGTTCAATAGTGGGTCTTGCATTCAATAATTCTGTTAAAAGGTCTTCAAATGGAAACGTATTTAAAACATTCGGATCGTTTTCCCAATATTTCTTACAAAGGCAAAAAATTAATTTCTTAATTCTTAAGGCCTCTTCGTGATGATCTAATCGTTGAGCAATATCAGGGAGAAGTTTAATGGATAATTGCATAATGACCTCTGGTTCAGTATTAGGAAGCAGATATTTAAAACAATCGACTGTTCCCTATTCGGTGGAATCTCTCATAAGAGAATCAGAATCAAGTTGGGCTAAGTCTTGAGGGGTATTACAATTAAAAAGCAACTGCGGATCAGCCACTGGAAGAGGATAAACGGTTTGCTGCTGTAACCACCTCTGAAAAGAACGTCCCCCCTGTTGTACAAATTGTTGTCCAGATGTTAAACACTGAGAACGATAAAAACCACAGAGAGGCTCCCATCCTTTCGGATGACGGGGTAAAAATGCGATCGCTTCATTAGGAACTTGTGGAAGATAAGTTGACCATTGATTGATGCTTTCTGCTGTCAGATTCGGTAAATCACAGGCCAACAAGAGACACCAATGGGTGGAAACTTGAGATAATCCCCATAAAAATCCAGTCAAGGGCGAGTTATCCTCTTTTGATGGTTCTGTAATTAAATGACAACCAAAGGGAATAACTGAACGATAGCGATCGCCCCAAGGTGTCACGACATAAACTCGATCGGTACTTTTTTGAGCAATCGTACAAATATACCGTATTAAGGGGACTCCTCGCACATTCAGTAAGGCTTTATCCTGTCCCATACGACGACTATACCCCCCAGCCAAAATGAGGGTGGAAAGGGTGAAACGCTCTTTGGGAGAGAATTGCTCCATTATTCGCAATGCGAAGAGTTTGTTAACCTTGGGTTGAAAATAGTATTCCCAATTCAAGTAGGTAAAGTATCAAAGACAGATCGCCGTTTATTTGAATGGTTAGCCTAATAGCTCAACAGCTTAACCGGGAGATTGCTAATAAAGGTTATGGTATAGTGGGTTGACAAGGTAGTAATAACTGCTTAATACTGTACTAACGATTTAGAGGAAATTTATTTATGCCCTATACAACTGAAGAAGGTGGACGCTTAAACAACTTTGCGGCCGAACCTAAAGTATATCAAGCTGACCCCCCATCGAAAAACCAACAACGAAACTACATTATCTTAGGTGTATTGGCTTTTGCCCTCATTGGGGGAATATTAGCTGTAACTGTTTATGTTTCTAGTGCCTCTATTGGTTAAAAATTAAGCTATTGTAGAATTTACGGAGCAGTGATCGGTAATCCCTAGAGACGATCACTGCTTTTTATCGGGCTTTCACGGTATTCTTAGGTATTAGCAGGGGTTGTTAAGTATCTAAAGTTGAGTTAGGTCGTCAGGCAGAAGAGATTTGCCCATCTCCCGTTTAAATGCGTGTTAGCATATCTACTATTAGTTAATAATTAATTTATTACCAAACCCTTAAACATGACCCTTGCTTCTAACTTTTCTTCTGAGAAAAACCCTTCCCGTGATAATGATTGGCGATTGGTATTAAAGCTGATTCCTTACGCTCGCCGTAATCAAATAACCCTAGTCATTTCTATTATTTTACTCTTTCCTCTGGCTTTAGCAGGTGCGACTCAACCCCTAATTATTGGTCAAGCAATTTCCTTATTGCGCCAAGAATCTGCATGGTCTTTTTTCCAAAATCTTCCCCTTCCGCAAGGGCTTAACCTACTCATTTCCATATTATTGGGAACGATTATTATACGCTTAATTTTTCTCTCTATTCAAGGCTTTTTAGTTCAAAAAGTGGGTCAAGAAATCACGGCTGATATACGGGATGATTTATTTGTTCATGTTACCTCATTAGATTCTAACTTTTTTAATAAAACTCCTGTGGGAAAGTTAGTCACTCGCATCACCAATGATGTAGAAGCATTGGGAGATGTCTTTGCTAGTGGTGCAATTGGTGTGGTTAGCGACTTTATTTATATCTTAGTTATTATTATTACTATTTTCTTATTGCAGTGGCAATTAGCATTGATGTTAGTTTTGATGTTGATTCCCGTAACGGGGTTAATCATTTATTTTCAACAACAATACCGTTTAGCTAATTATCAAGTGAGAGAAGAACTGTCTAAGTTAAATTCAATGCTGCAAGAAAATGTGGTGGGAATTAATATTGTACAGCTATTTCGTCGTGAAAAATATAATGCTCAATTATTCCGCAAAGTTAATGAACGATACCGTAAACAAGTAGATAAAACCATCTTTCATGATTCGGCGGTTTCTGCCACCCTAGAATGGATTAGTTTGGTTGCGATCGCAGGAGTATTATGGTTAGGAGGAATTTTTGTTATTGAAGATACTATTACTTTTGGAACATTATCTGCGTTTGTTCTGTATGCACAACGACTTTTTAACCCATTACGTCAATTTGCTGATAAGTTTACCATGTTCCAAGCCGGATTTACGGCAATTGAACGAATTAGTGAACTGCTAAGAGAACCGATTGCTATTCAAGATAAAGATGTAACCTTTGCTCCCATCAAAGATGATGTCAATACTGATAAAGTCGGAGAGATTTGTTTTGAAAATGTTTGGTTTGGTTATAAACCTGACGAATATGTTCTTAAGGATTTAAACTTTACTATCAAGTCAGGGGAAAAAGTTGCCTTAGTGGGGCCAACAGGTGCAGGGAAAAGCTCAATTATTCGCTTACTCTGTCGATTGTATGAACCCAATCAGGGAAGAATTTTAATCGATGGAATTGATATTCGGGATATGTCTCAAACCGAATTGCGTCGCCATATTGGGGTGATTTTACAAGAAAGTTTTCTCTTTGCAGGGGATGTTAAGCGCAATATTACCCTAGGAGAAAATTATACCTTAGAAGCGATTAAAGAAGCGGCTAAACTAACTAGAATCGATAGTTTTATTGAGGCACTTCCCCAAGGGTATGACACTATTTTAAGGGAACGAGGGGCAAACTTATCAGGGGGGCAAAAGCAATTATTAGCCTTTGCGAGAGTTGCGATTCGTAATCCTCATATTTTGGTGTTAGACGAAGCGACTGCTAGTTTAGATGTTAAAACCGAAGCGATGATTCAAGATGCGTTGAATCAATTATTAATCAAACGAACAGCTATCATTATTGCTCACCGTTTATCTACTATTCGGGATGTTGATCGTATTTTTGTCTTGAAACGAGGGGAATTAATTGAGTCGGGAAATCACGAAACCTTGTTAGAAACAGGTGGATTGTACGCTAGTTTGTATCAACTGCAAACCCTTAATCAAGTCTGAGCTACATAGCAGTTAACAATTATTAATTAAAATTAAGGATGAAGACTCCCATCAGGCATTGTAGCTTCTGCTAAATTAATGTCACTGATGCTACTATTACGAAAATCCACATTGCGCAAATCTGTCCCACTAAGAGACGCATCAATCAAATTAGCCCCCCGAAACGTCCCTGCGATTAAATAGGTATGATGAAGCAAAGCGTAGCTTAAATTAGCCCCCTTTAAACTCACACCTCTAAGATTGGTTTCCTTGAGAGTCGCTGCACTTAAATCAATTCGACCCGATAACCGTAAATTAAACTCAGAAAGCGTAACAAGGCTTAAATTAACCTCTCTTAATACTGCACCCGCCAAACTTGCCCCCTTTAGATTCGCTTTTCGGAGATTTGCACCCTGTAAGAAAGCATCCTGCAAATTACTATCTCGCAACAAACTATCACTTAAATCTGCTTTGTATAAATTCGCATCACTTAAATCCGCATCTTGCAAATCTGCTTCGCTAAGATCCGCACGACTTAAATTTGCTCCATTGAGATCCACCCCTTCTAAATTTGCCCCACTGAGATCCGCACGGCATAAATTTGCCCCATTAAGGTCAGTTCCCTTTAAATTTGCCCCGATTAGGGTTGCACCTCTCAAATCCGCCTGACTTAGATTAGTTTGCTTCAAATTCGCTGAGGTTAAATCTGCACCTGCTAAGGTCGCTTTTTCCAAATTTACCCAACTTAAGTCCGCATAGCTGAGATTTGCCCCACTTAAATCCGCTTCTTCGAGACAAGCACTCATTAATCTGGCGTGGAGTAAATCACTACGATTGAGGTTAGCCTGTAATAAATTAGCCCCACTGAGATTGGCCCAATCTAAAGCTGTTCGACTCAGATTAATTCCAGTGAGATCCACCTGAATAATATCAGCATTTTGTAGGTCTAATCGGCTAAAATCCCGTTCTCCTTGTTCATATCGCCAGATAATTTCTTCACCATTCATAACACTGCCTACAATTAGCCTTAAGTTGGAAATCCCAATCTCAAGAAAATAAAACGCCTTTCTCTTAATGTAACCTTAGATGACGCTTCTTGTCTGGTTTTCTGTCAAATATTAATCGAGTCAAGATGTTCTAGAATCAAGTAAAATAACGATTAACGAGGTTAACCCCAACTTAAATAGGCTAATTTTGCAGCTGTCTCTTGAATTTGTGCTGTATTTTGGGTTAACTGACCACAGGTATCCCATGTTCCCCCTACTAGTGTCTGGCGTATTCCTTCTCCTATGGTCACAGATGAAGAGAAATCAGCGCAGTTGACTTCCATCTTTTCTAAATCTAAGGTTAACGTCCCCTGTGGCTCATTTTCAATTAAATTCTGTAGTGTAGAAACCGTTGAGCTATCTGCTGTAACGCAAGGAATACCATTCGCTAGACAGTTACCTAAGAAAATTTCAGCAAAACTTTCCCCGATAATTCCCTTAATTCCCCAACGAATTAAAGCCTGTGGTGCGTGTTCTCGCGATGAACCACAGCCGAAGTTCTTGTTAACTACAAGAAGATTTGCACCTTGATATTGGGGTAAATCAAAAGGATGTTCCCCTTTTGTTTGGGTGCGATCGTCGGCAAAAACCTGTTCTCCTAAGCCATCAAAGGTGACACAACGTAAAAATCGGGCGGGAATAATGCGATCGGTGTCAATATCGTCTCCTTTTAGGGGAATTCCTCGTCCTGTAATTTGTGTAATTTTCATAGATGTTTACCTCATTTACGAGCAGTAACAAAGAAGGTTTCTAATTCGTGCCACACTCCTTTTAAGGTCGCTTTTCTCGCGACTTCCTCTTTAAACTGCTCAATTAAGCGTTTTTTAGCTAAGGGGGTTAGTTGAGAGAGAGGATCGCCTTGGGGATCAACCCAGTCTCCTTTCCAAGCGTGTTGAGCTTCTTCTAGGGGCAAATATTTTCCTAGTTGCTCAGTCACAACCGTAATGTCTTTAAAACCAATCGATTGTAAGATTTGCTGACATTTAGCGGGTGATCCTAAAAGCTCATGAATGTTTTTTAGCGTTAATCCCTGTTTAGCACACAGTTGTAGAATCAGAGGACAAAAGAAGGAGTCGGGAGAATAGCAGGTAAAGGCTAAAAATCCACCTTCTGATAGCCAATCATACCAAGTTTCTAAGGCTTCGGTCACATTTGATAGTAGTGTTAGGGCGGAGGAGCAGTAAATTCCATCAAAAGAATGATGATTAAAGCTCATTTCTTCAATATCTCCCTTGATTAATTTGATATTATCTAATTTCTCTTTTTTAATCTTTGCTTTTGCTTGCGCTAACATTCCTTGAGAAATATCTATGCCGATAATTTCCCTAGTATTGTTGAATAATTGGACAACAGCGATCGCTACAATGCCGGTTCCTGTCGCTACATCTAGAATCGTCTGTTGCGGTTTTAACCATGGATGGGTTAGTTGAACTAATTTTAAGGCACGATAACGAGTAAACTCATCATCGTAGTTAATTCGCTGATCAAACCAATGGGCGATTTGTTGTTTGTATTGCATTAATCATGGTTTAAATTGTTCATTTTTATTGTATGGTTTGTAGCTAAAATTGAAGGGTAGGAACAGGAGGCAGATGTTAAGATACTGTAAGCTAAGACGCATTTAAACTGAGTCTTTGGTATTTTGGTACAAACCCTCAAACTCTCTCCCGACTCTCCTCTCCTTGTTCCTTTACCGTCTTCTTATTTATTTTTGTCAACTTCAAACTATTTTTTTGGGTTATCATGCCACAATTTTTAATAACTTGGTTGATTACAGCCGTTTCTCTCCTTATTACGGCTTTTCTCATCCCCGGAATTACCCTATCGAGTTTTACGGTTGCTGCGATCGCTGCTGTTGCGTTAGGCTTAGTCAATGCGATTGTACGGCCAATTTTAATTTTATTTACCCTTCCTCTAACGATTTTGACGTTAGGATTGTTTCTTCTAATAGTTAATGCTATTTCGTTTAATTTAGCAGCCTATTTCATTAAGGGGTTTTCTATTAATAGCTTTTTTGATGCGATCATTGGCTCAATTATTCTATCGATCATTTCTGGATTTTTAAGCAATACTTTCAATTCCCAAGAGAGTTAATATATCCGCGGAAAAATTTTATCAAGACTTATCATTAAGACTCTACAAATATTGTGGGCGCAAGGTTTGCGCCCCTACAGATACAATGGTCATTGTAAATTACCTCTTAAAACTTTTTGTATCACAGTTAAATTTGCGGTTTAGTTCTTGAATTTTCTAATTGGTGAGTCAATCAGACTTTAGAATGTAGAATTGGTTAAGGTGTTAGTTATTTGAGTTTAACGATGGAAAAACGTTACGAAGGAAAGGCCAAAATTCTTTATGCAACCGATGATCCTAATATTCTATTAACTCGGTTTAAAGATGATGCAACGGCTTTTAATGCCCAGAAAAAAGGCTCAATTCAAGGAAAAGGTGTGGTGAATTGTACGATTTCTACGGCTTTATTTCAATGGTTAGAATCTTTGGGAATTCCCACCCATTTTATTGATCAACCTTCTCCGATAGAAATGCGAGTTAAAGCGGTTAAAATTGTGCCAGTGGAAGTAGTAGTGAGAAATATTGCCGCAGGGAGTTTGTGTCGTCAAACAGGACTCCCAGAGGGGAAAATCCTGCCATTTTCTTTAGTTGAATTTTATCTCAAAGATGATGGTTTGGGTGATCCTTTGTTAACCAGCGATCGCTTAACCTTATTGGAAGTCGCCACTCCTGAACAAGTGGAACAGTTAAAATCAACAGCATTAAAGATTAATCAGCATTTAAAAGATTTCTTTGGCAGATGTAAAATTACTTTGGTTGATTTTAAACTAGAATTTGGTATTGATAGCCAAGGACAGTTAATTTTAGCCGATGAAATTAGTCCTGATACCTGTCGTTTCTGGGATCAAAGTCAAAGTGATCCTCAAGATAGGGTACTAGATAAAGATCGGTTTCGACGAGACTTAGGAAAGATTGAGGAAGCTTATCAAGAGGTGCAAAAACGAGTTTTAGAGCAAATTAAACAGTTAAAGCCAGTAAAATAATTAAATTTAATCAGGGAACAATTGAGAATAGGGTTGGTCTTAGCGTAAGAGATTCGGTAATCAAATGGTAAGGCGATCGGGTTGTCTATTTGTCCCTTAATGGGTCAATATAAGGCAACGGATCAATTATGAATCCTGTTCTTGCTTAATTTTTGGGTGTGTGGACGTGTCAACAAAGAATCTATTAAAAGGGAGACTATCCCTATCAATTACACTGTTGTTATCAACTATTCTCCTTCTTAACTGGACGCAAATTGTTCGAGGGGAGGATAGGGGTTCTAACGGAATAGAAGGTGAATTTATCGCCCCAGAAGACTCATTTACTGCTGAAAATGACCTTAATCATCTTCATTTCACCGATAATAGTTTTAATGATGAACCAACGATCGCCCAAATTCAAGGGGTAGATGTAAATTATTCAGAAGATATAGAAAGCAATGGGGAAAATGAACCAACCATTACAGAGATTCAAGCTTTAGAAACTAATATCCCAGAAGAAAAGGAAATAATTGCCGAAATTGCGGTTCAGTCTCCCATTGAGTCAGAAAATGAACCCACTATTACAGAGATTCAAGCTTTAGAAACTAATATCTCAGAAGAGAAGGAAATAATTAGTGAAATTGCGGTTCAGTCTCCCATTGAGTCAGAAAATGAACCAAACATTACAGAGATTCAAGCTTTAGAAGGAAATATCCCAGAAGAAAAGGAAATAATTAGTGAAATTGCGGTTCAGTCTCCCATTGAGTCAGAAAATGAACCAAACATTACAGAGATTCAAGCTTTAGAAGGAAATATCCCAGAAGAAAAGG
>JBFRWB010000080.1:0-77645 GCA_051439375.1 Microcystaceae cyanobacterium | reverse complement strand
TTAGTTCTATTGTTTTTGGCAATAATGCTATTACTGACAATATCTTCAATATTGACAATGCTTCTTTTGGGGTTCAAGCTGAATCTCAATCTACCCCTGAACCCAGTGCGGTGATTGCGTTAGGATTGTTTGGCTTAGGGTTAGGTATTAGCAAAAGAGTTAAACGCAAGTAAATTCTCTAATTGAAATGATCAATTATTAAATTAGGTATGAAGGAGGTTCGTTAACCTTCTTTTTTTTGTTGATAATGATTTATAGCAAGAAAGATAGTTAAATTAGCAAGCAAGATACTCACATTCCTACAATTAATTTTGATAAAGATATTGCTCAAGCACAGTCGATAAAAAATTTAAGATCAATTTCCCATTCATTGTGATTAATTTAACTAAAATAATTGGGAGGCTATCATTAAGATATCCGTGGCCAAATTAGCTTTATCAATGGATAATTGATAATTAATTAATTAAGGTTTAGAATATGACCTTTCATCCTTTCCCCCTAATTCGATAAAAGCCTTATCTTATGAGCATTTCTAATTATCCCTCATCTGTAAAAGTGCTAGGTCTTCCAGCAGAAAAAGGAAGATGGCTCTTAATTCCTTTAGGTATGATGGTTTTACTCTGTCTAGGAACAGTTTACTCTTGGAGTATCTTTAGAAAACCCTTAGAAGGAGAATTAAACCTCAGTGCGACCCAAAGCCTGTTACCCTATACAACGGCACTTGTTTCCTACGCCTTACTGATGCCCATTGCGGGTTTCTATATCCCTCGTCTTGGCACCCGAATAATGACCGCCCTTGGGGGAATTGTGGTGGGATTGGGGTATATTCTCTCTAGCTTTGCCACCCAAATTAGCATGATTATCCTAACCTACGGTGTCATTGCAGGAACAGGAGTAGGCATTGCCTATGGTGTACCGATGGCAGTCATCGCTCGTTGGTTTCCCGACAAGAAAGGATTAGCAGTTGGCTTAACTATCATTGGTTTTGGGCTATCTCCCCTCATTACTGCCCCATTAGCTAATTACTTGATTGAACTCTATTCCGTTCGGCCAACCCTACGAATTTTAGGAATCGCTTTAACTATTATTATTGTTGCCATTGCCTTGACAATGGAATTTCCCCCTAGAGATTGGCATCCTTCCCAACAGTCTGCGACGGCTAATTCTCAGAGTATTCAAAGTTATCCAACTAATTTATGGAAAAGTCGCTCATTTTATGGACTTTGGATCTGTTATGCTATCGGAACTTTGATTGGATTAAGTGCCATTGGCATTTCTAGTCCAGTTGGAGAGGAAATCATTCAGATTAAACCGGGGATGGCCGCAGGTAGTGTGTCATTGTTTGCCCTATTTAATGGAATCAGTCGTCCCTTATTTGGTTGGTTAAGCGATCGCTTTAAACCTCATTATGTGGCCATGGGAGCTTATGCACTGGTGTTAATTGCCTGTTTACTCATGGTTAATGCCCAAGCAGGACAAGTTACCACTTATTTAATCGCTTTTTGTCTGTTTTGGTTTTCTTTGGGCGGATGGTTAGCGATCGCACCGACAACCACGTTACGGTTTTTTGACCCCGATCACTATGCTCAAAATTATGGTATTGTCTTTACTGCTTATGGTGTAGGTGCATTGATTGGAACGTTATCAACAGGGCAAATTCGCGATCAATTTGGGTCGTATAGTAATGTCTTTTATTTTATGGCTGCACTGGCGATTATTGGGATTTTAGTGGCTAATTTTATGCTTAAACGCAGTGAATCTTCGGTTTCTTAGAATTTTTCCGTAAATGGGACAGGATTCTTCAACTGAGTTCCGAACGCCATCGTCCGAGTTCAAAACTGCAACAACGCAACGTTGTTATACTCACGCTAGGATAGATGAATATCACCTTGCTGCTTATGACATCCATTTCTTCTTTCTCCTCACAAATCACTGACCCTAACCATGGGATAATCTATCCTCAAGGTGAATTATGGAGTGATGAACCCCCCTTGGAAAGTAACTTACACATCCGTCAAATTCTGATTTTAATTCAATCATTAGAATGGTTATGGCAAGATAGAGATGATTATTTTGCATCGGGTAATTTAACCATATACTATAGTCCCAATCAGAAAAAATCGGAGTTTTTCCGAGGACCTGATTTTTTTGTAGTATTAGGAACAACCCGAAACCCAGAGCGTAAAAGTTGGGTAGTGTGGGAAGAAGAGGGAAAATATCCCAATGTGATAGTAGAAATTTTATCCGACAGTACTGCTAAGACGGATAGGGAAGAAAAAAAACAAATTTATCAAGATATATTCCAAACACCTAACTATTTTTGGTTTGATCCTTATACTTTGGAGTTTGCAGGGTTTACTTTAATTAATGAGCAATATCAACCCATTGATCCCAATGAACAAGGATGGTTATGGAGTAAAGAACTAGGATTGTATTTAGGGATTTATGAGAAGGAGTTGAGGTATTTTACCTCTGATGGAGAACTGGTAAAAAGACTAGAAGAGTCTTTGATACAAGAACAACAACTTAAAGAATTAGCTTTACAACGCGAAGCATTAGCTTTGCAACAAAAAGAAGAGGAACGTCAGAAAAAAGAATTAGCTTTGCAACAAAAAGAAGAGGAACGTCAACAAAAGGAACTTGTACAGAACAGATTAGCAGCAATCAATGCTAGATTAAAAGAGTTAGGCATTGAATTAGATGACTGAAGAGGTAGAAATATCTGTATGAAATCCATATCACGGAAAAAGCTTTGTAAGAGAAGGTTATTCTTCAAAGGGTAAGGAAAGAACAAAATTAGGTAAAATATCTTCTCCGCTTAACTCAATGGGAAATTGAACCACTTCAACAGCTTTGTTTTGTTTATAAATTTCCACTTCTTCATCATGAGGATTAATTAACCATCCCAACGCTAAACCACTGTTTAAATATTCCTGCATTTTATCTTGTAATGGTTTCAGTTTATCCGTTTTAGAGCGCAGTTCAATCACAAAGTCGGGACAAATGGGGGGAAACTTTTCTTTGTCTTCTAAGATTAACTGATTCCATCTCTCTAATTGAATCCATGCTGCATCAGGAGAACGTTTCCCTCCATTGGGTAAACGAAAGACAGTAGATGAACTAAAGACTTTTCCTAACTTTGTTTGACGATTCCATAGCCATAATGAACCAATTAAATCGGCTTCTTTTTCGCCACTAATTCCACCAGTTGGGGGCATAATAATTAATTCTCCTTGTGCAGTTTCTTCTAAATTCCAATCAGGATTTGCTTTGCATAGATAATCGAATTGTTCATCGGTGAAGTGAACATCTTGAAGATTTAAGATAATCGGGGTTTCAATTAGCATTTTCTAAATTATAAATTATGAATTGTGAATTATGAATTTTCAAGAGTGAATAAGTAGGTAGGTCAAATTAATTACGTTTACCCACCCTAATTTTTTTTAGATAACAAAGCCTAAAAGAGTAATAATTTTGGGTAAAACTGATTGACAAGCTTTAACTAATTTACTAGCAGGTTCTAATCCTTTAGCCGTAGTTTCTAATAATTTGACAGCCCGTGTTGCTTTTTTCTGTAAGCCTTCATCGTCGGGTTTTTGACTCGCTTTGGCAATCTTTTCAACTTGGGTTGCAGCTTCTGCTTTCTCATCTTCATCCAGTTCGCTTTCGCTGTTAATTGCTTCAATTAATTGTTGTAATAAGGCTTTTAATTCGCTGTTATCATTCCCTTCGCTGTCAGGAATCTGATTAATAATATTAGTCACGCTTCCCGTATAGTCTCTTCCTGCGAAACCGCCGCTAAATGTTCCACCAGAGATGGTAATGTTAGGGTTAGTGGGTTCATTGGTCATGGTACTGTCTCCTATGGTTTGATAGTTGTATTGACTATTATAAACTTGAATCACTTGCTCTCGACGAGTAATTAGGGTTTCTAAGTAGGTAATTTGTGCTTCTAGTTTGCTAATCTGATCATTTTTGTCTTGTATCATTTGTTCATAGAAAGCAATTCTTTCATCATAGTTTTTCACGAGACGTGAGAGCAAGTCTTCTTTATCCATTATTAATCACTATCCTTATGACTAGGAATGTTAAGCTTAAGATTATCCAGCATGAGAACTTTTTCTCTGAGATAGGTAATTTCTTGTTCTTGATAAGCGATTGTTTCTTCTTTAGTGGCTACCAGTAATTCACAAGCTTTTTTCATGCTTTCGATAGACTCTTCATTGTGTCTTTTTAGAAATTCAATTAATTCCTCACGACTGGCTAATTTCTCCTCTTTATCTGCTAAGAGGGTTTGATATTTTTCTTCAATCAGTCGTAGGTTTTCTTGATATTGTTGTTTAAGTTCTTCAATTACTGTCTCAGGTATATTGGTTTGAGGGGTAGTTTCAGTGGTGGATTGAGAGTTAGTCATAAGAATTTAGAATGCAGAATTTAGAATAAATTAACCTCTTTTGAGATTAACACAACTTATATGTAGGGGCGCAAGGAAACCTACGCCCACAATGGGCTAAAACCCTCACTACAAACTTTTTTTAAGAATCATCATTCGTTTGCTGTTGACTATTCTCTACATCTCCTGAATAATCTCTTCCTCCAACTCCTCCGTGAATTTCACTATCAATAATAGTAATAGAGGGATTGTTAACTAAGGTTTGCATAATCTCTAGCATCGCTCTTTGATGCTCACGCTGAATAGCAATGATTTGATTGGCATTTTCTTTATTATTTTCTGCTAATAGTGCTTTGTAAAGGATTGTCACCGATTGTTTTTATTATGTCTTCTATTTTAATTAAACAGCGAGCAGGATGCTCGCACTCCTAAAAGGTTCGTATCTTGTAGTGAGAGCGTCTCGCTCTCTAATATCATAAATTTGTATTTTATTTATAGCCTAAAATTAAGAAATTCGTAGGTTGGGTTGGGGCATCGTAACCCAACATAACCTAATTTTAATGCTGAATCAGAAAATGCCCACCGCATCTAAAATCTCATCCTCATCATTGGCCTTGACATAAATTTAAAGGCTAATATTGGGAAGTCTGCGCTTAGAGATTATTGCTTACTTTCCTGTTTTAATAATATCTTTAATCGCTTTAGGCGATTTCCCCTTTTAGCCATGATTTTTAAATCATGGTGGGATAGGTGGGATAAGCATCCGATTATCCCACTTACAAAAATAAATATACAAGTAAACTTGACAAAATAAGAGGGGGGGGTAGCATAGGTGCGTTTATCTTTTAATTATTGTCTAATGACCTCTAATCTACTGATTAAAGCTGGTTTAAGAACCACCTTTGCGACCCTGACTGTTGCATCTTTAGCCATTCCTGCTAGTGCAACCACCATTACCTTTGAGAATCTTGACATTAACCCTTTTACGGGTCCTCAAGTCGAAGGAGACTTCACCTATCGAGTGGTTTCTGGCTCTACATCGGTAATTGATTCTACTCGTGGGAATCCTGCGTCATCTCTCACCCTTGGTTTGACTCAAGCTCCTAGTGTTGGAGATACTATTGAATTTTTCCTAACGGATGGTGGACTGTTTACCTTTGATTCCTTCGATTTTGCTTCAGCCGGTACTGCTAGCGATACTTACAACTTCTTTGGAGAAGTGAATTCTACAGATACAGAGCAACTATTAGGAATTAATTCAAACTCATTAACCTTTCAAACGAACTCTACCCCCGGTTTTTCTGCACCGATTGACGTACTGCGTGTAGAAGTAGGAGCGGCTACTTCCAGTAATGCTCCTCTATTACTAGATAATCTGGTATTAACCCCTGCAGATACCGAATCTGTTCCTGAACCCACCAGTTTGATTGGGTTATTACTATTTGGTGCGTCTGGTTTAGCTTTACGTCGTCGTAACGGATAAATTTAGCAAATCCCCTTTTATCAATTTCATCACCATCTCGTAGAGACGTTCCATGCAACGTCTCTACAAGCGAGCAGGATGTTCGCAGTGCTAAGATGATAATGCGTTATCAATTGGGAATTTCATGGCGTTAATAAGGGAATTTCTCTTTCTTGTAAAGCAATCGCAGCATATTGCAACGCTTCCCTTAAATCTTCTGCTTCTAAATCAGGATAACTCTCTAATATCTCTTTGTCTCTCATGCCTTCAGCATACATTCCAATAATCGTCGCTACGGGAATTCTGAGGGAACGAATACAAGGGACACCCCCCATTTGATTCGCATTAACGGTAATTCGATTAAATCTCATTATCTAAATTATGAAGTAACGTTTAATGATGATTAAGGAGTTCATTAATTATAGATTGTGAATGATGGATTAAGATTCTCTATTGTCTGAATCACCGATTCTCAGGATTTAAGGATGGTCACCGATTTATTTTAATTATGTCTTAAACTGTGATTAAAATGATTAAATGATGACTATGATTAGGTTGAATGTTTAAGAGATAGGGGGAGTTAATTAATTGTAGATGGTGGATGATGAAAATGTCATTGCGAGTGTAATGCAAGGTCGTGAAGCAATCACAGCATATTGCAACGCTTTCGTTTTACCTTGAAATAAATTTCAAGGCTAATATTGGGAAGTCTGCTAAAGAGACTATTGCTTACTTTCCTGTTTTAATAATACCCTTAGTCGCTTTAGGCGACTTTCCCCTTTTAGCCATGATTTTTAAATCATGGTGAGATAATTGCTTCTCTATCTTAATAATATCCTTAGTCGCTTTAGGCGACTTTACCCTTTTAGCCATGATTTTTAAATCATGGTGAGATAATTACTTCTCTATCTTAATAATATCCTTAGTCGCTTTAGGCGACTTTCCTCTTTTAGCCATGAGTTTTAAATCATGGTGAGATAATTATTTCTCTATCTAGAAACAGCTTAAACTTGCTCATATAGGTATTTTTTAAAGCTAAAATTTATAAATCTGTAGCGTTTATTATCTTAAACTGCACTTAAAGCGATTAAATGAGAACTATGATAGGTTAATTGATAAAAAAAGATAAATGATCATGCGCTTATGCGATCGCATCTAAAAACAATATAATCATTAAGGTTAAGGTGGGCAATCATACTAAGACTCATGATAAAATTCATCATTTATAATTTCTATAAGTTCTAACTTCGTAGGGTGGGCAATCATAAAAGATTCATAATAAGTAACTGGTAATTTATCCTTATAATTGCTAGAATAAGGTGAATAACGTTAAATCGTGATCATAAAAAGATGAATCAATCAATCACTGCAATATTTGACGGCAATATGTTCAAACCTGATCAAGCCCTTGAATTAAAGCCTAACACTCGTTATCTTATTGAGATTGTCTCCGAAATCTCTCAATCTAATAATGCTCAACAAAATGACCATGAGTTGCTGGAAAAATTAGCAGGAACTTGGACAGAAGTTGACGAAAAAGAGTTTTTAAAAAACACAAAAGAATTTAATCAAGTCGATCAGGATTTATGGCCATAAAATCAATCTTGTTAGATACTAACGCCTATACAGCATTTAAGCGCAATGTACCCGAAGCGGTTGAAATTATTCAACAAGTTCCGTTAATTGGCCTTAATAGTATCATTATTGGAGAATTACTAGGTGGTTTTACAGTCGGAACAAAAGAAGAAATTAATCGTAATGAATTGCAATTATTTCTTAATCATAGTCGAGTCCGAGTTTTGAGTATTAATAGTCAAACGTCAGAGTATTATGCACAAGTCTATGGTAATTTAAGAAGAAAAGGAAAACCGATTCCTACTAATGATATGTGGATCGCTGCGACAGCCTTACAATATGATTTAGGGATATTTAGTTATGATCAGCATTTTCAATTTATAGAAAATTTGGTGATTGGAACTGGTTTAGAAGATTTTACCGATGGCTGATCACTGGCATTGCGATCCCACTAAAATTTTGATATAATAAACCATTCATACAATTAAATTTCTAATCTTATCGGATGAAAGTATATAGAGAAGTTAATTTAAAACTAAAATCTTTAACGAATGATCAACTTATAGAAATTCTTAAAAAATTTGCTCAACAAGCGAATAATTGGGGTGTTATGGAGGAAGAGTCAAAAAAATATACATCACTTTCATCAGAGTCAGTTCCTGCTTGCATAATTAATTTATATGATGAAGATAATCCCGTCGCTTTTCTCATAGGTCACAATAAAAGAGGAAACTATTGTGTAAATAATATTGTCTCTTTAAAAAAAGAACAGTTATCCATATCAGAGTATAGTTTATTATTAAAAAAGTTTGTTGATGATTTTCGTTCTTTTATTCATAAGTATAAAACCTCAATAGATGTCTCTATTACTTCAGAAAAAATAGGGCTTGATAGGATTATTTTGGGTAAAAAAACACGACAGTTATTTGAAACATATTTAAAAACTGCGACACATTCACAAGTATATCCTCTTAGCTATCATCCCACTGATATTAAAAGACTAGATAAGTTTATCTGTGCCGTGTCAAGATACAAATCCAGAATTGATATTGAATATCTAAACAGATATTTAATTGAAGATTTAAACTGGTCTGAAAAAGATACAAACTGGTGTTGTAATAGAATTAAAACGGGTTTAGATATTCTTAAAGTTAATAAAAATTTTGGTGGGCAATCATAGAAGACTCATGATAAGATTCATCATTAATCTTATAGCCATACACAATAAGGTGTTTGACATTTGCAAAGTTGGAAACAAGCATCAGAGCTTATTTTTGCCTTTTGATTTTTGCCTTTTACCTTGTGCGTAGCACTTTGCCCACCCTACAGTTAATTAATACAGATTTAAGTCCGTTACCGCCCCTAAACTACTCGAAGACACTAACTTCGCATACTTTCCTAACACCCCTCTGGTATAACGGGGTTGAGGAGGTTGCCAAATTTCCCGACGCTTGGCTAATTCTTGATCAGAAACATTAATTTGCAGTAACTTTTGAGACGCATCAATGGTAATGCTATCCCCTTCCTTCACTAAGCCAATATTACCGCCCACGGCTGCCTCTGGAGCAACATGACCCACAACTAAGCCATAAGTTCCTCCCGAAAAACGACCATCGGTAATTAATCCCACAGAATCACCCAAACCTGCCCCAATTATCGCAGAAGTAGGGGCTAACATCTCTCGCATCCCCGGCCCTCCCACAGGCCCCTCATAACGCACAATAACCACATCTCCTGCGTTAATTTTCCCGGCTAGAATCGCATCTAAACAGTCTTCCTCCGATTCAAATACCCGCGCAGGCCCTGTAATTTTCGGGTTTTTCACCCCACTAATTTTGGCAACTGCTCCCTCTTGTGCTAAATTCCCCTTGAGGATGGCTAAATGTCCCTCTTGGTAAATGGGGGTTTCCAAGGGACGAATTACATCTTGATTTTCGGGGGGAGTATCGGGTATATCTGCTAAAACTTCCGCAACGGTTTGACCACTAATTGTCAGTGCATCGCCGTGTAATAGATTATGATTGAGTAAAATCTTCATCACTTGGGGAATTCCCCCTGCATTGTGCAAATCTACCGTCACATAATGACCAGAGGGTTTTAAATCACATAATACAGGAACACGCTTGCGAATCATTTCAAAGTCATCGAGGGTTAAAGGAACCCCAATTGTATTAGCAATGGCAAGTAAATGTAAGACTGCATTAGTTGACCCTCCAACCGCCATAATGACAGAAATGGCATTCTCAAACGCTTTACGAGTTAATATCTGACTTGGTAAAATCTGGTTACGAATGGCATCTACGAGAACAAAAGCAGATTTCTCCGTACTATCGGCTTTTTCGGCATCTTCTGCTGCCATCGTAGAAGAATAGGGAAGACTCATCCCCATCACTTCAAACGCAGAAGACATAGTATTTGCAGTAAACATTCCCCCACAAGATCCCGCACCCGGACAAGCATTGCGCTCAATGGCATCTAATCGGCTATCATCGATCTTACCTGCACTATATTCACCCACCGCTTCAAAGGCACTGACTACGGTTAAATCTTCCCCATCGAGTTTACCCGGTTTAATTGTGCCACCATAGACGAAAATTGCTGGTAGATTCATTCTTGCTATGGCTATCATCGCCCCCGGCATATTTTTATCACATCCCCCAATGGCTAACACTGCATCCATGCTTTGTGCGTTGCAAGCGGTTTCAATGGAATCTGCAATCACATCACGGGAAACAAGGGAATACTTCATCCCTTCTGTTCCCATTGAGATACCATCACTTACCGTAATTGTACCGAACATCTGGGGCATTGCTCCTGCGGTTTTTAATCCAGCTTCAGCCCGTAAAGCGAGGTCATTAATGCCCATATTGCAGGGAGTAATGGTGCTATACCCATTCGCAAGCCCCACAATAGGCTTATTAAAGTCATTATCGCCGAATCCCACCGCTCTTAACATAGCACGGTTAGGGGTTCGTTGTGCGCCTTCTGTGACAATGCGACTTCTCCGATTATCAGACATCGATGCTTCTCCTTTCGTTGCGAGGTCATTATTATTGTCTCTTATGACCTAAAATATTAATTCATTCTTAGTAAAGGTTTAATAAGCTTAGATGTCAGACGCTTTTATTGTATGATTCTAAATAAGAATTTATCCGAGAAACTAGCTTAGGAACTTGGGGATTTAATTTATTAAGTAATTGCTGTAGGGTTTTCGGTGGATTTTTTAATGCGTCTGCTTGTTCTTGAATGATTTTAACTAATTCTTTGACACTAAACTGCTCACAAAGGTTGAGTAAAAACTCATCAGGGTGTTGTGCTTCTATTCCGTAGGGTTGTAGAGATTCTTTAGGAAAGTCTTTAAGATTATAGGTAACAATAATATCTGTTTTTGCGATAACTGCGGTAGCAAGTACATGACGATCTTTGGGAGCATTTGTCATAATTTGAGTTAAGGATTCAGGGACTTCTATCATTGAATCAGGAAATGTGTTCGTGATACATTGTTGATAGCGTTTTGCCTTAGTTTCATCCATCCTTTCCCTACGAATAAGGCTATTGGTTGTCTCATCTAGAATTTTCTGAGAAAATAAAGGAATATATAATTCAGCTTCAGCAGCACATAATAGAGTATCGCATAATGGCATTGGATGAAGGACACAGGCATCTAATACAGCAGAATAGATCACAACTTTTTCAAATAAAATTTACGACATAGAATAATCATCATCATAGAACCCTTCGTCTTCTAAGAAAGCGGTTAATTCTCTCTTAGCTTGACGACGTTGTTCATCTCGTTTTTGTTTATAAACAATTAAATCTTCTAAGGTAATGCGTTTACAAGAATTGACTTCATGATAAGATAGTTCTCCTTTTTCTAAAAGTTTAAGAAAAGAAACATAAGGGATTTTTAGAAATTGTGCTGCTTCTTGACCTGTCATTTCTTGCTTAATGTTATCAGTGTAATTTCCTGTTCTTACTTGTTCTTGATACGCTAAACCATTACCCTTTGTCCAAATTCCTTGAGTTTCGTTTAGTATATCCTCAAACTCAGCATCAGATAATTGGTTGCCACCAGAAACTTCTTTTAATAGAGCTTTTAATTTAGGTTCAGATAATTCATCAACATTATGAGGAATTTTGGAAGATTCTTCAAAGAAATTTCTTTGAGACTCTGGTAGAGTTTTTAAATATTCCGCTAGGCTATCATTACCATGTTCAAGTTGCCATAAAATTCCTCTAATTCCATTCTGTAAATAAACTAAATGAGCTATTGCTGATTTTGCAATATTAGGTTGATTAGGTTGTAAAAATGGATCTTCTAACAATACTCTAAACATAGTTTTATGACCTATTAATTCATCTTCGTGCAAATATGGCAAATAGGCAGTAAAAAATATAGCGTAACCAAGAATATTTTGATAAAAAATAATTGCTTTTTGAGTCAAATCACTTATTTGATAAGAGATAAGCATAGACTTTATTAATTTTAATCCTTGATGCTGTGCTTCAAAACGAATCTCTTCTTCCTCTTGCTCTTTCCAAAAGTCTGAAGGAATAAAATCACTATATTTAAGCTTGATATTTTTGTATAATGGGAATAATTGCTCTTGTATAATTCGGATTTTATCCCTAATATGATTTGTCCGTCCTATTTGCTCTCCAATATTAAAGAGCATTTCTAAATCTTCTAAAATCTCTTGTTTCGGTAATGGACTATCTTGAGAGTTATAAAGACCTTCTAGCTCTGCTTTCATTGAAGCTAAACTGTCGATAATACCCTGATCGCTAATTTCTAGCAATGCTTGAAGGGAATCATTTGGGATAGAGGATGTCATGGATATGCCCCTTTAAATTATTGAAAGATATATTATAGCAGATCATTTTTAATATCAATATGTATGATACATCGATAAACTTTATTTAAGTCTTCCCAACCGACATTCATCCATTGATAATGATCTCTGATGGTATCAAAAATAAGTTGAACCTCGATATTATCCTCAGACTCATCATCTTGGGAATAATCTTTTAATAAATCTTGAATTAATTTTCGATACTGTTCTATTTTATCCATAATTATTGCTAAAGATGACGCTACTGAAAACACGGTTATAACGCAGCTTAAAGAATCGGAAAGCAACTATTATCACTTCTCTTGTCATGGTAGCTTTAACCCCAATAATCCGCTAGAATCAGCTTTATTATTAGCAAAACCAGACAAATTAACCTTAGATGAAATCTTTGACTTAGACTTAAAGAAATCTTGCTTAGTGGTGCTTTCCGCTTGTGAAACTAGCTTAATTGACTTAAAATCTATCAGCGATGAATATATCGGTTTACCTGCTGGTTTTCTATTAGGGTGTTGACTTTACAGAAAATAGAGATAGCTTTTTTCATGCAGTTTTCATGTCGTTATGCTCTGAGCAAAGAGAGTATTTCGTTTAGAGAGCATTGAGGGATTAAAAGTCTCATTTAACCACTTTTCTAAATCATCGACTCCAATCGTTGTCAAAGCTTTGTGGATAATATCTGGTGTCAAGTTCATAGTAGAAAGAGGAATAGTAAGAAGCATTTGTCGTAACTCTTTAAGAGGACAACGAGCCGAAAATTCTTTATACTTGCCAAAGAGAGATTCTAAAATATCTGTAGTAGCTAAAAAAGATTGCTCAGTATCGGTATCGGTTTTGAGATAATTAATTTGATGATGAAGATACTGAAGAATTTTCTCCTTAAAGTCTAAGAGTTGAGAAGGGATAATAACTGAACTGATCGGGTTTTCAAAGTTATTAACTGATTGTTGATGCCAGCCCTCAATTTTGACCTGCTTTTCGAGAGTACGGGTTAAAAAGACCATTGTTTTCCATTTCTTTAAAGGCTGTTCGTAGTAAGCTAACCAGAGGAATTTTTCCTTCAGTCGTTGAGAAATTCCTTCTGGATTATGGTCTGGAATTAATGAGAAAAGGGTATCCAGTGGACTATTTAGTAGTTTGTTTGCCCACTCAACTAATCTTTCTACATTAAAGTAACGACACTGACTTCTTTGAGGAGGAGGGGCTAAAAAAGAGAGTTCCGTTTGTTGTATTTGTAATCGACAATAATGACAGTCTTCTAGAAAATTTTGATACACTTCATCCGTTGCTAATTGATGTTTTAATAAATTTTAAAGAACTTCCATTAGTAAAATTTCTCCGTCTGTATATCTTAAAGCTCTTTTCTCTTGGTTACTAATTTTTTGATAGCTTTCTTGAGATAAACCATAGACAACCATTGCTTTTTCCTGACCTAATTCTAAGGTTAAATCTACTAAGAAAATCCAATCATCTCGTAAGGATTTAGGACGATTTAGTTCGTATAATCCCAGTCTTGCCACCCATTTTCTAACACTGCTAAAATGGGGAGAACCTATCTCAAAATCTTCGCTTAATAGCTTGAGATTGGTTTCTACTGAACGATAACTATTTCTGCCCATAATTACCTGTTGAATTGAGATTTTAATGGTTGTCAGACAATAATGGTGTGATGGGACTCTGATCGTTTGAAAGTTTTTCTGGGTTTCTTTTGTCTTCACTTCTTTTGACTGTTTTTTTTCTAGTTCCTTCACTCTTTCTATTGAAAAATCTTGACAATCAGAGGTTAAAATTCTTCCATGTCCTAAAATTTCAGCTAAGACAACTAAGGAAGCATCTGCTAAATCCATCGGTAAATCACCATATCGTGTCATTAATTGCCTCATTCATTCAATATGATAGTCTTCTAATTCAAAAACGATGATTCCCCCTTCTAGGATATTATCAATAAAGCGCAATTGAGCATGATTTCCTAAACGAGTAAGTAAGAGATAGCAAGTTTCTGTAATAACACACCAAGTTGTGATTAAAGGTTCATTGATGGATGTAATGACAAGTTGTGCTTGAGAATGGTGTTTATCGTCACGATTTGCTAAAGCTAACCAAAATCCTGTATCAACGATTATCATACTTTTCTGACCATTCTTTGGCTAAAATTGCTTTATAGTTGGATGAAAGGTCACTATCTCCTGTACTGCACCCAATAAAGCCACTATTTCTAAGTATTTCTAAAGAATTAGGTTTTGATGGCTGTAATTGTTCGTATTGTTGATTAATAGCATGATTGAGCAAGGTTTCAACATCGAGATCACTGTTTTGTTGAATATAAGACAGTTTTTCCCTTTGTTCGTCGCTTAGATGAATAGTAATGTCCATTATTAAGTTTTGTGAGTTAGTCAATTGATGATCGTATCATAGAGTTTATAAACTCCCAAAAATTGAGGAAAACTAAGATGAAACAAGCATTCACCGCAAGAGTTTTTCAAGAGGGTAATTGGTTTGTTGCTCAATGTTTAGAGGTTGATGTAGCCAGTCACGGTGAAACGGAAACTGAGGCGTTAAAAAACCTGCAAGAAGCGTTAGAATTGCATTTTGAACCCCCTTGCGCCACTGTTATTCCTCTTAAGCATCAGGGTTTTAATCAAGTTTATAATGAACAAGTCAACTTATTATAGTATTCTTAATGTCGATTCCTTTTGAACTTCAGCCTCTTGTCACAAAAATCTATAATGAAATTGATGAAATAGCACAAGAAACAACTAAAGGATTATCAGTAATAAATTCTTTATTATTCTATTTTCCTAATAATCTTAGACTCATCCGCTATCTATCATTATTTAACAATACAATCCTCTTTATCGACATTACCAGACGACGCATTGAGGCTAATATTGAGCGAATTTCCGCCGTTGATGTTACCTCAGAAGAAATTCAAGAAGCAGGAGAAGATATTAGCACCTTGCTTGGTCGCATTATTGAAGCTAAAATAGAGATTCAGCAAGCAGTAACGATTCTGGAGAATTTATCATGAAACCCTTAACTAAATTACCTGATGAGAAAACCCTTGATCAACTTATTGAAATTGCTGAAAATACAGAAATGAAAGCTAAAGCTTTATGTGATTTAGCCACCGAAATAGATGAAAAGTGGCGTAAGCGATTAGAAAGCCGACGCAAGAAACAAATAGAAGAAATGTCTAAATCTTCGTAATCAACATCATTCTAAATAGTAATTTGTTGGGTTTCGTTTCTCAACCTAACTTACAAGATCAGCGATCGCACTATCTAATTAATGATTATTCTGCACTGATAGAGGATGATAATTGAGAAATGGTTTTTTCTGGTGTTTTATTCAAAGCTTGACAATTGGCTAAATATTCGTCAATTACCTGATGAAAAGTTTGTTCTAATTCATCAACGGATAAGCCATCAAAGACAATTATATCTTTGATATTAACGACACGACCAAAGAATAAACGGTCTTCGTCATCATACTCAATCTTGGCTTCATATCCTTTGTATTGATCATTTAATTCCTACTTTGATTAAAAATTCACGAATCGCTTTTTAAGATTTTATCTATAATATCTTTTATCCCTTGTGGTTGATATTCTTTGTCTTTCATACGACTTATAATTAAGTTGCGAAAATTCTCATATTTTATACCCATAGGACTTTCACTAACAAATCTTTTCAAAATATCACGACCCCTAAACTGAATTTTCCATTTGTCAGTTGTGAGAGAATTAGACAAACGGTTATATATTTCATTCTTTTTAAACTGTAAGGCTTCCTGAGTTAAATCTTGTGAGGTAACTCCTTGAAATTTTTGAGACGAATGCTGAATAGCTTGATAAAATCCGTTTACTAAATCGATTTCCTTACTATTAAATCCGAGATTAATACATTGAATTAAATGATCATGAATCCAGCGTCTCATTTGAATTTCTACAAGCTTATCTATCGTAAATTCAGCACATTTTTTAAGTTTTTCATTAGTTTCTTCTTCTGTGTATCGCTTTCCAATTTCTAAACTTTGACTGACTTCTAATATAAATTGAGGTTCAAGTAAATAATTTTCAATATGGTAAACATCCCATTGATATTGATGATTTTTTGAACCAATTCAGCACCATCATAATCTCGATCAACAATTGAGTAAAAACGAGCATCTAGTTTTCCCTCTTGTGCAGCTTTATCTAAGCGTATTTGAAGTGTTTTTACGTTATCTTTATTACAGGATCAATTATAGGATCATGTACTAAGGAAAAATCAGGATCAATATCCTGTTTGGTAACCTTAAAAAAGATTTTAGATATTAAATCTTCGGCGTTATCTTTGAGATATGTTTTTTCTGAGTCTGTTAGTTCAAAATTTGCTTTAATATAAAGGGGGTGATCAGAGTTATGTAAAATACGACTTGCTTCCTGATTTAAGTTATTAATATTGATCTGAAGTTCTTGAAAAAAAGATTGATATTCATTTTGATGATATTGACCATAAGCAGACTTTAATAGTCTTATCGCATCAAATAAACTGGACTTCCCACAACCATTAAGTCCAGCAATAACAACAGCATCAGATAAATCATTTAGTTCAAGAAAGCGAATGGCACGAAAATTTTCAACACGGATAGAACGGATACGCATATTTTGAATTAGTTTCTTATCAAATCTTTATGGCCTTATTTCAGTATAGCTAATAAATATGAACTTATATAATATTTAATGTTTAACTAAAACTCGGTTGAACAATTTCATGCCTTCAAATGCCTAGTTTTTCGTTCCTCTTTTTCTTGAACGGTTGAACAATTTGTCTCAGTAATGGTCAAACAATATAACAAATTCGTTACACTTGCTCCTTGATTATAAAACTCCGTTGAACAATTTGAAGACCAATTTTCCGATTTGGCGGCAAAAGGTATCATTACTGTAAAAACGTATCTTCAGCGATCGTTAACGAGTCTCATCAACCTATATATCAATCACATCTCAGTAGGCACTTAATTTAATGAGCAGCAAAAGTGTTTAGCCTTAAATGATCCTCATTTCCCCATCGCCATTTCAACCATAGCCAATAACTGTCTCGTTCGCACCTCAAAAAAGCCCTCAAAATCATCCCTCCGCAAAAAATCCCCCTCAATTAAATGAGAACGCAAAATTTCATCAATTCTCCCTCTTTCTACTCCTTTGTCCTCTAACTGTGCTAAATAAGCAGAAGGCGACTGACTCCCCAGAAACCGATTTGTTTTCATCCGTAACGGTATTTTATTAACGATACTATTGTACTTACTCTTAGGAATCCCCATCTTTTTACACCATTTCTGAGGGAAAATATGATGATTCTCTATCTCCTCCTCAAAATATCTCATACAGTCAATCGGTTCACCCGTCAGGAAATCTAACGCCCCATCCCGTCTTAATAAGGCTGAAATCGCCCGATAAGTCGCCCCTTGGGAATTGACAAAACTCTGTAATCTTTCTGCGGTAATATGCGCCTCTTTGATTGTTGTAGGGGTTTCTCCCTCATTTAATAGCCATAAAGGGACTTCAATCAAGTCTTTAGCTGCTGTAGCTTCTCGACTTCGTGAATAGATTCCTGATGCTGCGCCACAATAAAACCATTGCTCTAATTTTGCCCTTACCGTGTCTAATTTGAGGCTTTCCCCTAAAATAGCGAATAAAGGCGACATTACCACCAATTGCATCGGATAGGGTAAGTCATCTGCATCATAGATGGCTTGGGTGTGTAAAAACTTGGCCACTGCTTCAAACCCTTGAGATAGCGTATCTGCCCATTTTTGATACTCAATTCCTTCTAAATTAAGAATATCTTGACGATTACAGGCAATTCTTGGTAATTTATCCAGATTGACTCTTTTTTCTTTCGCTTCTAAACGACGATGATAGGTAGAGATTAAGGATAATGCTTGTAGAAAGTCTGTTGATTTAAGCAGACGTAAAACCTTATGCTGACTAAATTTTTTCTCTCTTTTTGCCCAATCTGCCCGTAAATCAAAGTTTTGACTGGCATATTCGGAAGTTAATAAGTCAAAAGGGGTTAATTCGCAAGGGAGTTCATTATGATTAACAAAAATATGGCAAACGGCGGTTTTAGGCAGTTCTGGACGAAGGATATACAATCCCATCTGGTAATGCTCGAACTTTTTAATGATTTGGGCTTCAAATTGTTCGATTAACTCTATTTTTTCGGGACTATAATGCCAATACTTGCAATAAGCTAAACGCCATTGACGGAAGTTAAAAACTTGAGATAAGGGGAAAAAGTTAGATTTATATTCTTTGTCAGGGCTAGAACAATCAATAAGGGGTTTATGAGAACGATATAGCTTTTTAGTCGGAGTAAAGGCGAAAATGGTGTCAATTCGTTCGGTATCAGGTGCGGTTAAAGCTAGTTCAATATCAAAATAATACCAGCGTTGGTCGGGTTTGTGGCGTTTTCCCCGATTAATCAAGACGGGTTGATGGGAAAAAAGGGACATAAACAGACTGGTTAACCGTTGTTGTCCGTCTAAAATAAGGGAATTCGGCTGAGGGGGGTCAAATAATTCTACCCCTTCTACTAAACGAGGTTTTAAGCGTAATTGGGCGTTATCTTGTTGTAAAAACATTAATGTTCCGACAGGAAATCCTAACGAAATACTAGACAGGAGAGAACGGATTTTTTCGTCTTCCCATCGCCAATCTCGTTGAAAGTCGGGAAGTTGGATTTTACCTGCTTTTATCGACTGGAGAATATCGAGTAAGGGTTCTTTGTTGATGTCGAAGGTGGATAGGGGAATCATAAGGAATAACAGTGGTTTTCGCCATTTTCAGCTTAGGGAAAGAAAGGGGTCAAAAAACACTGCAAGATTCCCTTGACAATTGGACGGTTTTATAGTTCCAAGCCAAAGTTGACTTCAAAATCATCAGTTTCAAGACGATTAGAGATAAGATTTTTCCTATCCACGAATAACAGGTAAATTTAACCAATCACTTAATTCATTGGCTAACCAATCTAATTCGATTTCGGAAATTAAACCTCCTCCACCTATTTTGAATTTTTTCGTTCCTGCCCAAATATTAATTTGTGGTTTAACCTCTACACGGCTTCCTTCTGAATCTCTTTCATAAGATGTCTCAGTTCGTTCTAACTTCGTAATGTGATGTCGTGAAGCAGGACGAGGAAAAGGATAATTAAATCCAAAAAGTTGATACCTCATAGTAATTTTCTCAGAATTAATTTTTAGCCAAACTTGTCCCCAAAAAGCAAATAAAATCTGCAAAATTAACCAAAGACCAACTCCAAGATGCAGTAAAGCGAAAAAAGCCATAAACCAACCCCCTGAACTCCATGTAGTAAGTGCCATTGCATACCAATTTACTAAAAAAACATTCCAAATAACCGCAAATCCAATGATGGGTAATAATTCAATCGTAAAACCTTTGGGTGGAATTTTAATTTCAAGAAGATTGTGCTTTTTAGTGATGATTATCTTAGAATCTGCGGGCTTGATGGGAACAAGAGCAGATTTGCCTCTTTTAGACTCTTTTTCTAAAGCTTGTAACGCTTGATGAGCCGAGGATAATCGCTGGTCGAGGGCAGGTTCAGTCATCCATTGCAACCAGTCAACAAAAGTTGCAGAGAGAGACACATAATTTTCAAAACAAATCCGCAGGTTTCTTTGCGGTAAGTCTGCTGGATGCTGTCCTGATGCCAAATAAATAAGTGTTGCGCCTAAAGCGTACAAATCTGAAGCAGGAACGGCTCTTTCACCAAATTGTTCCGGTGGCATATAACCATAAGTCCCTACTACCGTTCGAGTTCCTCGTTCACTGGCTGCTGCTTGCACAGAGCCAAAATCAACCAAATAAATTTGACCAACATGATTGCCCGAACGATTTGTCAACAAAATGTTATTGGGTTTAATATCCCGATGAATAATAGGAGGATAACGACGATGAAGATAAGTCAGAATCTCTAATAAGGCTTTGGTAATTTGCTTTAACTCAGTTTCACTAAAGGTTCGTCCTGCATGAATGTGTTGCTCTAGGGAAGGAGCATCAATATAACTTTGGACAAGAGCAAAGCCTTTTCCTGAAGGGCTTTCCGTTTCAAAGTAATCTATGTAACGCGGAATGGCAGGATAATCAAGCTCTTTTAAGGTCTGAGCTTCCCGTTCAAACAATTTAAAGGTTTCCCATTTTAATTCGCTATTAAAGGTTAATAGTTTGACCACCACTAAATTTTGAGTTTGTCTGTCGATAGCAAGTAAGGTTTGCTTGCCTAATCCAGACCCTAGCTGTTGTTGAATTTCATAACGTTCTTGTAATAGTTGCTTGTCCATAAAAGACACTCCAGATACTCGATATTTCCGGTAATTCCCATTATCTTCCCAGTTCATTAACTAGCTATTAACTACAAGGCTACTCTTAAAGATTACTTTAAAATCTTAATAAGTCTTAACTGATAAAATTCATTCACTACACAATTCTTGTTGTAAATTATTGGGTAATTCGTCATAAAACTCTAAAAAGCGGTCTGCTAAGGCTAAATACCACAAATGATAGGTCATCGGTTGGGTGGTATTAGGACGAGGCGAAAACCAACGGGAGACTAAGGAGATATCACAGCGACAAATACGAGCTATTTCTTCTTGGGAAAGATCCCATTTTGACCAAAATTCCATCGGAGTCATCGATAATTGGCAATGACTAAAGAGAATTAATAGCTGTCTTTCTCTATCATTTAAAGGACGTGGATTATGTACCATGATAGACCTCTACGTCACTTTCCCAAACGACTGTGGCTTTTAACCAGTCCCGACTGGGAGAGTCTTCATCTAACCAGAGGACATATCGCCACATCCATGTTCCTTGATGAACTGCATAGCAATAATAGAGTCCAATAATTTTACCTTGATCAAGGGGGCTAGAATCATTTTCCGGGATATAGCGCAATAAATCACCAATTTTGAAGAGGGGAGTCCTAAAGGTATTAGGAAGGTGATTAAGGGGGGAATATTCCTCGCTGATGGGGTTAGGTAGGGTATCGGTTTGTGGGGTGTCTAAGGCGGTGAGATAGGTATTAAGAATCGAAAGATCAAGAAAGTGATTGAGGGATTGAATGAGTGAAGCGGTTAGCTTTTCAGCCGTTGTAGGGGTGATATCAGGGTTAAGACTTTGAATTTGGGTGATAAGGGAATTGATATCAAAGTCAGTGAGGGCTTGGTTATACCCAGACGCATAGGTATCAAGATGTTGGGAGAGTCGAGGAATCGTCGCTATGGGTTCATCCATCATTGAGATAGGGGTTAGACTTCACCTTTGAGGATAAAGTAAACTTGTCACAGTGACAATTAATTGTTGCCATTTGGCAAGTCTCATGTGCTAATCAGCAGGTTTGCGTCGGGGTTGGTTATGGTACATTTTTCGCAGTTTGAGGACATAGTCGGGTTCAGTTTCGATGGATGTCCAGATATGATGGGCTAGTGCCAGTCGTTGCTTATGCTTATCAGTGGGAATACGGCGATTTTCCCCTTGAGAAAACCAATGGTTAACGGTGGTGAGGGAGCAGTCGCAGATAAAAGCGATTTCTTCTCTGGTCACTTCCCAATGTTGGAGAAACTCATCGAGTTCCATTCGATACTCTCTTAATGGCTGTAGATAGGCTTTGAGACTATCCCAGTGTCGCTGAGTTGGGGTTTGTGAGGCAAGGTGCATAGGGGTAATAATTGTCATGGTATGGCAAGTGAGATGGTTTAATTATAGAAAGGTTTAATTTTTGAGGATATAATTTCGTGAAAAAATATAATTTATAGGCGTAAACAACAGAAAATAAACGCTGTAATAAGATTAGGTCTGAAAAAAGCCCATTCCTACCCTAGTTAATCACTATTTTTGTTATCTATCCCCTGCAACTATGACTGCCAACGTTCAAAAAATTGCGCAAGACTTATGGAAATCGGCTGACCAATTACGGGCAAATTCAGCTTTAAAGTCAAATGAATATGCCTCTCCTGTCTTGGGATTGATTTTTTTACGGTATGCAGATTATCGCTTTAAAAAGGTTCAAGTAGAGGCTTCTGGCAGACGGGTTAGGGGGAAAAAGGCGCAGGAGAGTTTAAAGGATTTTTATAAGGCGAAAGGGGTGTTATTTTTGCCGCAAGCGGCGCAGTATGATTATTTATTGAATTTACCTGATGGAATCTTAGATGAGGAGAAATATCATGGTGCAAAAAATCGAGGGGATGCGTTAAGTATTGCAATGACCTTGATTGAAAGGGAAAACCCAGAGTTAAATGGTGTTTTGCCGAAGAATGCCTATAAAAAGATTGAGAATAAAACTTTGGGTGATTTATTAGGCTATTTTGCAGGGGGAGAGGATAGCAATCTCGATTTAGAGAATACAGAAGACCTATTAGGGGATATCTATCAGTATTTTATGGGGGAATTTGCCCGTAGTGAAGGGCAAGGTGGGGGTGAATTTTTTACGCCAGTCTCAGTAGTAAGGGCGATTGTCTATGTCCTAGAACCCACTGGGGGGAGTATTTATGATATTGCCTGTGGCGGTGGGGGAATGTTCATCGAAAGCGGACGATATATGAAAAATCAGCTAGGTTTAGATCCTGCTAAGGTGATTACCTTTTATGGACAGGAGAAGGTATTAGAAAACGTGAACCTCTGCAAGATGAATTTGGGGGTACATGGCTTATTGGGGGTGAGTAATATGTCTCAGGGTAATACTTATTATGATGATACCTATAATTGTGTGGGTATGGCGGATTATATGTTAGCGAATCCTCCTTTTAATGTGGATGAGGTGGATAAAAGCAATATTAAGGATAATAAAGCCCGTTTTCCTTTTGGAATGCCTCGGATGAATAATGCTAATTATCTGTGGATACAGTTATTTTACACTGCCTTGAGTGAACGGGGACGGGCAGGGTTTGTGATGGCGAATTCAGCAGGGGATGCGGAGTTAGAAATTCGTCAGCAGTTGATAAAAACGGGGGTGGTTGATGTGATGATTTCGGTTGCGTCGAATATGTTTTATACGGTGACGCTACCTTGTACGTTGTGGTTTTTTGATAAGGGGAAAGTTAATACGTCTCGCAAGGATAAGGTCTTATTTATTGATGCACGGAATCTTTATCGTCAAATTGACCGTAAGTTACGGGATTTTAAGAGTGGATGTGTGGATAAGGAGGAATTAGCCGAGCGTTTCCCAATTTTAGAAGGCGTTGAGGGGTTATTGGTTGAGAGTACCACTGACAGCAGTTTTTATGATTGGAATGAGGGGTTAGAGACAGAAGAAGAGATAAAAGCATTATTAAAACCGATGATTGAAGGGTTACAGCAAGAGGCGTTAAGTTTAATATCAGATTTATGGGATTTTGAGGGATATAATCAATTTACCCGTAGGGGCAAGGAAACCTTGCCCAACCTATCTGATGATACACCAGAAGATATAAAAGCAGGAATTAAAGCATTAGTGAGGATGGAGGCGTTAAAGCGAATTGATCAGGATGAGGAGAATATAACGATTGATTTAGGGAGTGAGAAGCGAGTTAAGGTACTTGAGAAAAAAATTAAGGATTTTTTGGCTAAGGTAGAGGATGAAAAAGGCAAGAAAGGGTTAGCCAAACAGACGAATAGTTATAATCAAGCATCACAAAAAATTATTTTAAATATCTTATTAAAGCGTGGGTTATTATTAGATAATCAGCGTTCGGTTTTACCGTTAGAGGATAAGGATAGTAAGGCTTCTGTGATACAGATTTTTAGAGAAGACACAGAACAAGTGATTAAGTTTTGGCAGGAAACAAAAGGGACAAATCATATTAAAATTATTCAAGATATTGTCAGACATTATCGGGAAAATGAGGGCAATATTGAAGCAGTGGCAGGTTTATATAAGGTTGCAGATATGACGGAAATTGAGGAAAAGGGATGGAGTTTGAATCCGGGGCGATATGTAGGGGTAGCGGAAAGGGAAACGGTAGATGATTTTGAGTTTTTGGAGCGATTGGAGGAGTTAAATGAGGAATTAGAGAGTTTAGATAGGGAAAGACAGGTGTTAAAAGATAGAATTAGTGATAGTGTATCTCAGTTATTGGAGGGTTTAGGATGATGAATAGTTGGACAATTAAACAAATTAAAGATATTGGAAAAGTTATTACTGGTAAAACTCCTCGCACAGCAGAAGAGGATAATTTTGGAGATGAATATTTATTTTTAACACCGTCTGATATGGATGGAAGAAAAAAAATTGATAATACCGATAGAAAATTATCAGAAAAAGGGGCTATTTCAGTAAAATCTTGTAAAATCTATGCTAATAGTATTTGTGTTTCTTGTATTGGTTGGCAAATGGGAAAAGTTGTAATCATTGCCAAAGAAGGATTTACTAATCAACAAATCAATACAATTATTCCTAATAATTCAGTTATTCCTGACTTTGTATATTATAATTTTTCTTTACGCAGAGAAGAATTGATGACTTTAGCATCTGGGGGAACTAGAACACCTATTTTAAAAAAGTCTTTATTTGAAAAGTTGGAAATTTTATTACCCCCCCTTCAAACACAACAAAAAATCGCCTCAATCTTATCAGCGTATGATGAACTCATCGAAAACAACACCCGACAAATCAAAATTCTCGAAGAAATGGCGCAGTTAATCTATCGGGAATGGTTCGTTAAATTTAAGTTTCCTAACCATGAAAATGTAGCGATGATTGACTCAGAATTAGGGTTAATTCCTGAAGGTTGGGAGGTTAAGAAATTGGGAGATATTGCAAATATTATTAGAGGAAGGTCTTATAGAAGTTCAGAATTGGTTAAAGAAGGAGGGATATCATTTTTAAATCTAAAATGTATTAATCGTGATGGAGGTTTTCGCTATGATGGACTTAAAAGGTACAATGGAAAGTATAAAAAAAATCAAATAGTTTACTCAGGTAATATATTAATTGCTATTACTGATATGACTCAGGAACGAAGAGTAATTGCTAGAGCAGCAAGAGTTCCCATAACTCAAGAAGATTTTTATACTTTTTCCATGGATTTGGTAAAACTTGAGTTAACAAATGACAATATTGAAAACAGCTTTATTTATGCAATGTTGCGTTTCTCAGATTTTGCAAATAAGGTAAAACAGTATGCAAATGGTGCTAATGTTTTACATTTAAGCCCGGATAGGATATCAGAGTTTAAATTCATATTGCCTAATTTAGATTTAAGAAACAACTATGCTCATCTTTGTGAGGACATTTATACTAAATGTGATCTATTATTCTTAGAAAACATCAATCTAAGAAAAACCCGTGATTTATTATTACCGAAATTAATTTCAGGGGAAATTGACGTAGAGGCATTAAATATTAAAATTGGAGGTGAGGTAGAATGAACCAGAGTATTCGACATCTTATCGAAATTATTCCTGCACTGACAGGATATGTAATTTCAGGTTTAATATTATGGTATTTTTTGTCTCAAAAAACTAAATGGGGGATTATTATGTCAAGCTTCTTTGTTCTGTCGTCTGGATTTTTCTTTCAAATTTTCCTGAATCCAGATACATTAAAAAATTTCGCTAGTGAATATAAAGATGTCTTTAGTCTTCCACTTTTTACAATTCTTGCCACCGTTATTGCTATCTTTTTAGGCAATAGTTTATTAAAATACATAGCAGACAAAAAGGAAAAAAAAGAGATCGCTATTTTATTTGTTAACACGATTAAATCGCATCTCAAGGTTCTTAAGAAAATTAATGATATCCTCTATTTATCGGTTAAAAATTTAGAAGGCAACAAAAAATATATTGAAATTTATATGAAACAGTTAAAAGATAATAAATACTATGAAACTGCATATAAAAAAATAGGACTTTTTAGCACGGAAGAAATTGATCTAGTTTCTAGATACTCTATTGCTTTTGACGAATCATTAAGTGACTTAGAAAGAATTTCTGTCTTGGTAGAGAAAGAACAATCAGAAGAAGAAAAACAAATCGAATTTTCTTTGGTGAAAAGTAAGATACTAAGTATTCTTTTTCTAGGCTATTTAACGACTTGTGCATTATCTCGCTATGTTGGCTCTAATTTACAAGAATTGAACGAGCAATTTTTTGATGATTATCATCAGTTAGCTGAATCAAGTTTTAAAGAATTTATTCGTTACAGCGAGACTAAGCATTTTATGATTGCCGATAAATTAGAGGATGAACTTCAACTAATCAGAAACTATTATCAGCAATTTATCAAGGGAGATCATTCTAGTCGCTACGCTCCAATTTATATAGCAGTGACAACGATTAATAAAAAGGCTTTAGAAACAAATATAGATTCCGCCATAATGGCATATCTAACCATAGATGATACTGCTATTAGCGTAGACAACTCTAAGTCGAAGGCTATTAATTTTTCACAACGAACCTTAAAACTATTTCTTGAACAATCTAAAAAATACAGTAATAACGAAATAACAGAAATCATGAATCACACGACAACAACTTGCATGATTATTTCTCCTTGGGGAGAAGAATAAATATATTTCAGCATGAGCTATTAATACCAGACTCAAAAATGGGAATACTGTAATCAACCGACTGTTGACACCTAACCCTCAACTCTTTTCCTGTCAACAAAACCGCAATGACAACCAAAGATAGAGAAAACACTTTACAAAACGCCATTATTCCTCTATTTGAACAATTTGGCTACGAAACCGCCGATTGTATGGTGGAATATTATGATAAAACCCCCTCCGTCAGTCAACGGGAAACCCTCAGCCAAGTCGTTATTATTCCCCGTCTGCGCCAAGCTTTAACCCATCTTAACCCCGATTTGCCCCTAGAACCCATTGAAAAAGCGATTAATACCCTCACCGAAGATAGAAGCGTTACCCGATGGCAAAACGCCAACCAAGACATCTATAAACTGCTAAAAGATGGTGTAAAAGTTGAATATAAAAATCAAGACAACGATGATGAGATTCCCACCGTTAAAATTATAGATTGGCAAAACCCTGATAATAATGATTACTTTCTCGCTTCCGAATTTGTGGTTTATAGTGACGAATTTGGCACATATAAAAGACGAGCAGATTTAGTGGGATTTATCAACGGTTTACCCCTTATATTTATTGAATTAAAAGCCCATCATCGTAACCTAAAACGTGCCTATCAAGATAACCTTAGTGACTATCGAGATACCATCCCCCAACTCTTTTGGTATAACGCCTTCCTTATCCTTTCAAATGGGACACAAGCTATTATCGGCAGTACCACCGCACAATGGCAACACTTCGGCACATGGAAACGTATTGAAAATGAAAAAGAACAAGGACAAATTAACCTAGAAACCCTAATTAATGGCACTTGTCAGCCTCGAAAACTCCTCGACATTACCGAAAACTTTATCCTCTATAAACTCGAACAAAACGGCTTAGTTAAACTCCTTGCTAAAAACCATCAATACTTAGGGGTTAATAATGCCATCGCCGCCGTTGAAAACATCCAACATCAGCAAGGTAAACTAGGGGTATTTTGGCATACCCAAGGAAGCGGAAAAAGCTACTCCATGCAATTCTTCGCTGAAAAAATATTGCGTAAATTGACAGGAAACTGGACATTTTTGATTGTTACTGATAGAGATGACTTAGATGGACAAATCTATAAAAACTTTGCAGATACAGGCGCAGTTACCGAAGCTGAAGAACAAGTAAGAGCAAAAGATAGCCACCATTTAAAACAATTACTCAAAGAAAATCACCGCTACTTATTCACCTTAATTCAAAAATTCCGTACCAAAAAAGGCGAAACTTATGAAAAACTGAGCGAGAGAAATGATATTATTGTTATCGTAGATGAGGCACACCGTAGTCAATATGATACCTTTGCCCGAAATATGCGGACAGCCTTACCTAAAGCTTCATTTATTGGCTTTACAGGAACACCCTTAATTAAAGACGAAGACGAAACCACCCGACAAGAATTTGGCGAATATGTCAGCATTTATAACTTTAAACAATCCATTGAAGATAACGCCACTGTTCCCCTCTTTTATGAAAACAGAATTCCCGAATTACAACTCCAAAACGAAAACCTCAACGATGATATTATTCAGATTGTAGAAGATTATGACTTAAATGATAACCAAGAACAAAAACTATCAGAAAAATTTGTTAACGAATATAGCATTATTACCCGTGATGAACGCCTAGAAACCATCGCCAGAGATATCGTTACCCATTTTATGACACGAGGGTATCAAGGAAAAGCAATGGTGGTTTCTATTGACCGTTTTACTGCCCTAAAAATGTATAATAAAATGCAACATTACTGGCAAGAATACCTCAATCAATTAAAATCTCAACTCGCCAACGCCAGCGAATTTGAACAGAAAAAACTGACAAAACAAATTGAGTATATGGAAAGTACCGATATGGCGGTGATTATTTCCAGTTCTCAGAACGAAATCAGAGACTTTCAAGCAGAAGGACTTGATATTAGACCCCATCGCGAAAGAATGGTAAAAGAAGACTTAGAAGGCAATTTTAAAGATGATAATAACCCCCTGAGAATGGTCTTTGTTTGTGCGATGTGGATAACAGGCTTTGATGTTCCCAGTTGTTCTACTATTTACCTCGATAAACCTATGAAAAATCACACCCTTATGCAAACTATCGCAAGGGCAAATCGAGTCTATGGTAACAAAATTAATGGCTTGATTGTTGATTATATCGGCATCTTAAAAGACTTGAAAAAAGCCTTAAATATTTATGGTTCAGATAGCGACGGACGCATTAAAAAGGGTGAATATCCCGTCCAAAATAAAGAAGAACTAATTACACTTTTACAAAAAGCGATTACCAAAGCAACTGAATTTTGTCAAGCAAGAGGTGTTGATATTGATCAACTCCTGCAACAAGAAAACCTCTTTGAGTATCTCAATAACTTTGAGATAGCTGCTCAACAATTAGTAGATGCTGAAATTATAGATTCCCTTGATGATTCCCTCGAAAAAATTATTATTAATGATAATCTAAAACGAGAATTTATTTTTCATGCCAATAATATCGCCCGTATTTATAAAGCCATTTTACCCGATAGAAGGGCAAATGAATTTATTAGAGAAAAAACTTTATTTACCGTCTTAGCTGATAAAATACGAGTCTTTGGTCATGAAGCAGAAGACGAAGAAGAAGATATATCCTCAGTCGATAAAGAAATGAAAGACCTATTAGACCAATCTATCACCCCTCTAGAATACGTCATTAAAGCCGCCCATCACACCGAATTAATTGATATTAGTCAAATCACCCCTGAAACCCTTGAACAATTCCAAGAAGCATTTAACAATACCCCTCATCAACGTTCTCAACTCGAAAAATTACGAGGTTCATTAAATCGTAAAATCAAACAAATGGTTAAATTGAATAAAACACGAGTTAATTATGCAGAACGATTCCAACAACTGATAAATGAATATAACACAGGTTCTCGTAATACTGAATTGACCTATCAACAATTGTTAAATTTAACTCAAGACCTTAGTAACGAAGAAAAACGTTCCCTATCCCAAGGACTGAGTGAAGAAGAACTTGCCATTTTTGACCTTCTCCATAAACCCAATTTAACCGAAAAAGAAGAGAAACAAATCAAGAAAATTGCTAAAGATTTACTGAATACCTTAAAAACTCAGAAAAAACTGGTGAGTCATTGGCGAGATAAAGACCAATCTCAATCAGACGTTCGCCTTACTATTAATGATGTATTGTACGATTTACCCGAAAGCTATAATGATGAAATATTCGACCAAGTAAGCGAAGCAATCTATCAACATATTTTTCAATCCTATTTCGGGGATGGACAAAGTATCTATAGCAATTTAGCTTAAAATAGGCTAAAATTAACGACATATATTTAAAGAATTAAGATCATGACTCATTCCTATCAAATGACTATTGATGACATCACCATTGATGTTATCAAAAAAGATATTAAAAATCTCAATATAAGAATTTATCCCCCTGATGGACGAGTTCGCATTGCTTCACCCTTGCGAATTGATGAGAAACGCATTAGAGAATTTGCCATTTCTAAACTCTCATGGATAAAGCAAAAACGAGCAAAGTTTCAAAATAAACCCCGTCAAAGTCACCTAAAATATGTTTCAGGAGAGACTCATTATTTCCAAGGTCATCCTTATAAACTTAATATTATTTATCACCATTCTGCCCCAAAAGTTATTATCAGAAATGAATCTTATCTAGATTTATATATCAAACATGGAAGCAATGAATACCAAATAGCAAGCGTTCTTTTAAGCTGGTATCGCCAACAACTTAACCAATTGATTCCTCCCCTGATTAAAAAATGGCAACCAATCATCGGTGTAAAGATTAACGAATATCGCATCAAAAGAATGAAAACAAGATGGGGAACGTGCAACATTCAAGCTAAACGAATCTGGTTAAATCTAGAATTGATTAAAAAGCCTCCCCATTGTCTAGAATACGTTGTTGTTCATGAATTAGTCCATTTACTAGAAAGATATCATAATGAGCGATTTTACAACTATATGAGTCAATTTATGCCCAATTGGAAATTTCATAAAGAGGAGCTTAACCAAGGATACTTAAATTATGAATACTAGAATCAAGGCAAAATATACTACATCCCCTCTGAATATATCCCCGTGCTGAAGGCATCCAAACCCCTATGAATTCGTTGTAGCACAAAATCAAAAATCCAAAAAACACTACAAAAAAATCCCCGATTTGGGGACAACGCCTAAGTGCGTCAAGCAATTAAAGTGAGCGACAAATTACTTCATCTGTAAACTCGCTAGTAGTGGGAATAACGCCTAAGTGCGTCAAGCAATAAATCACATAAAACCTTGCTTAAAACTTGAGCTTGACTAGGAAAGGGAATAACGCCTAAGTGCGTCAAGCAATAAATCACTCATCTCATCACAATGTTGTCTCAGGATTTGGATCTGGGAATAACGCCTAAGTGCGTCAAGCAATAAATCACTAGGAACGACCGTCTGGAGAAACGAAGCCCTTAAGGGAATAACGCCTAAGTGCGTCAAGCAATAAATCACATCGAAGAGAATTGAAGCCTAAGCAATTAAGGAGAGGGAATAACGCCTAAGTGCGTCAAGCAATAAATCACAGCGCAGCCCAGAAGCCTTATCTGGTCTATGCTGATATGTATAGTTTACAAGTGTTTGACTCATACCTCTCAAAAACCCCCTAAAAGTCTTAATATTTTCTCTCTTAAAATCGCTGAAACCCTTACCTCAAAAGACTTACAAGCACCTCACTTAACGCAAAAACACCTGAAACCCTTACCCCACAATCCTTACAGCCTTTTTTAACCCCTTTAATCCCCTCACAACCCATCCACCTTGCAAAATTATTCCTCTATCCTTGTCCATGCTAAATCTGGGGGAAACCGACAAGGATTTCTCTCTACCCGATAACGATTCCATTGCGTCCCTTTGATGTCAAAATCAACCCAATAAGGTAAACTAATCCCTCCATCCTCATCCTGTATCAACCAATGTCTCAACCCAAGCGCAAAATCATCCTCTACTAACGCCACACTATCCACTAAATTTGTACTTTGTCCCAAATAGAGATAACCATAGCGATTTACCGACTCAGGACAGAGAATCGCCTGTATTAAGCGTTCATATAGTCTAGGATGACCCTTATCTTTCCCTATCCTCACCCAAACGATAAAATCAAGGTCAGTCAATAACTCTTGGAAATCAGGTCGCCAATTACTTACATCATGGGGATTATTATGTTTAAAACGATGAAATTGCCGTAAAACCTTAGATTTTTGCGGTTTCTCTAACATCGCCATCGCTAATTCAGCCCCACAATGCTGTTTGGGGTTAAATTCCCCTACCATAGACAATAATAAACCATACACCGTCGAATGAGGCGGATAAAGATAGGTTTTCTGATATTCCCGTGAATGGGATTGAGGAAAAGAAGCAAGAGGAACTTCAATATGAATAGCAACTGATTCCATGAATAAACCTCTTTTATATTTTTATTTTGGCAGATTCAGGGATTTCAACGTCTAAATCTTCACTAATCTTTTGTTTAATATTTGCGGCGGCTTCTTTAATCCCAATAAAGCGATGGGCATTTTCTATCTGTAAATTTTCTTCAATATCCCCTGCAATCCATAATTCTTCAGGTTTAATATCGCCTCCTTTCACCCTTCTCTCCAATTTAGGCGCAATAATTCCTAGATTCTCATCCTCTCTAAAACAATCCAGAAAACGGGGACAAAAATCATTCGTCCAACGTAAAACCATACTTGCAGGAGAAAAATCGAACAAAGAGTCGTTAATGTGTCCCCCCACTTTGTGCAGATAGATAAAAGAATCAATAACATTGAAAATCCGAGATGGTTCTTTAAGATGGCGAGAATCTAAGGCAAAACCATATTGATAACAAGTGTAATGAACATTGGTTGTATGAATTGATAAATTATTTTTTTCACCACTGTTGTAGTAAGTAAATTTCGTACCATCATAAACCGTCAAAGAAATCGCTCGATTTGTTCCTAATGCACCCTGACGAGTTGTTCCTGTTCCCTTTTGGCCTAATTTACCTTTTTCGGTGGTCATATATCCGAAAATATCATCATCAGCGTACTTTTCAGGGTCATGTGTGCTATCTTTTTCAGACACCCAATCCATAGCTTCATCATCCCACTTTTTAAACATGGGTACACCTTGTTCTTTCAAATGATAACGACATCCCCAACGGATAGCAAAAGGAGACACAGTAGAATGAGGGTCATGTTCTTTGAGGATTTCTTGAATATATTGCTTATTATCATCTTGTTCGCCTCGATTTAAGCCAGCAGACCCAAAATCGGTTAAGAGATTACCAAATAAATAACGACTCATGAATTTTCCTCCAAATTAATAAGGTTAACAAAAATGCCATGCAAACTGATACATTTCAGCCTCAAATAACAGACAAAAACTGAAAAATTCAATTTCTTCTAAATTGGCTGAACCTTTTCCTTGATAGCTGGATAAGGCAATAACGGTGATGTCTCTTGCTTCTTCCCAATCTTGTTTTCCCGTCAAAATAGGGAGAATCAATGCCTGACTTTTAGCAAGTTGGGATGAATGATGAGCTTCTGAGAGAAATTTTGTCAGTAGTTTCCGAAAATCTTTTTGAGTCCGACAGTCAATAAATTTTTCTTTCCATTGCCCATTTTTTAGGTCTATTTTGTCCCTAAAATTACTAGGATTTTTAGCGGAAATTTTGCCATAAATAATCCTTAAGGTAGAATGAATCACTTCAATTAATGCCGTATAAATGGCTAAGGTTTCATCATCTTCTTGAATCATGGCTCTTAATCCTTTACTATTGTATTTAAGTTGGGTTTTCATTTCTCCGTAGGTGTCATTTCGTTGGAAAGTAGCCGTTACATTTAACCAAAAGGGGTTTTGCGTGGCTAAATTATCGGCAATGATTCCTCGAATTAAATTCAGTCTAATGATAAGCTGATTTTTAGTATAATGAAAACGGTTCGGTTGAAAGGTTTTTTGCGCTATTTTATAAGTTTGAATTGCTTTCGATGTTAACTCAAAATCTTCAAATCCCGTCAGAAAATTGAGCTTTTTATCTGCCATTAATTTTTCGTAGAGAGCCACTTGACAGCGTTTTATGGGAATATCTGGCGAATGACAGCGAAAATAACTAAAAGCCGCTTCGCCTAAACTAGAAACAAATAAATCTTCATAATTAACCTGATTTAATCGCCAGCGAACTTGTGCCATTTTCTCGAAATCTATAGGGTCGGGAATCACTAGAATATAGCTAAGGGGTTTCTTATGTTCTTGTTCAAATTCACTGCGATGGAGAATTAAATAATGACAAGCTACTGGCAAAAATAATAAAGCAAAAGCATATTCAAGTTTTTCTTTATAAATATTACTGGCTCGAACTTGTTCATGTTTAACGGTTGCACCGGGATATAAACGGCTGACAATGGGGACATACCCTTTTTTTAAGTTCTGACTTCTTTTACTACATATTTTCTCAGCAAAATCTTGATGATAATAATCTTTAAATTTGCTATAGTAAAGGTTAATTTTTATTCCCTTTTTTTGAAAGGAGGCTAAGGCTTGGTCATCGAGTTTTAAGAATAAGATTAGCCAAGGATAAGGCAATATTATCAAAAAATAAAGAACAAATTGAGGTGTTTTTTTAATAAATTTAAACCCAGAAATTTTGAGAGTTTTAGCGGTTGTCACTGAACCGTTATATTGCCATAGAGTTTTGCGTAAAACGTTGTGCTGATGTACCTTATTGAGTAAGGGTAAGTATCCCCCTGATAAACCCGTAAAAGTCACTAATCCTCGTTTATCAACCTTAAATGACTGTTTAAATAGCCAATCTAAGACAATACTATCTTCACCTTGCCAATCAATGCTAACACTACGAGGGGTTAATTTCCATGATAAATCCCCCGGACGCTGTGAAATATCAGGATATTGCTTTTCTAGCTGAGTCAAGGTCATCCAGAGTCCTAATATCCCTGCACGTTCGGCAAGAGTGGTATCTTTTGCCCCTAAATCGAGATAAATTTTAGGTTTAATGGCTGTTACCATTGTTTTTATCCCTCTTAGTCATCAACGGGAATAAATACGCCACAACCCAAGCGATGTCTTCCCCCTAGTCCGTTTTCTTGGAGAGAAATCGAATCTTCTGGGTTTAAATCGCTTAATTTAACGCCAAAACCGACAATTTTTTGCCCTTTAATAACGACAATTCTCCGAATAGGTTCACCATTCGGGTGAGTGGTAAGGGTAAGGTTAGCTTCAATGTTGCGTTTTTGTAGTTGACGGGTAGCGACGCTGAGGAATTCTTCGGTGGTTTCACATTGACGAATAACGACTAAACGGGAGTAAAGGGAGTTAGCAGGTTGAATGATATAACTTTTAGGAATACCAAGGCGAATTTTATGGTTTTTCAGCTTTAAGGTTTTTCCAGCGAGGCGATAGACAAGGGGAATTTGACTCGCAGGAAGACGAAGACGCAGGAATGAGGTGTCAGTTAGGTTAAGCAGTTCGGGGAATTGTGGGTTATGGGTTGTAGGATGGGGTAAAATCGTTTTTTTATCGTTATTATCCTCATTTTGTTCAGGAAATTCGGGTTCGCCATTAATGGGGTGAATGCTGAGGGTTGTTAGGTTATGAATTTGGGGATGACGGCGACAAATGGCGGAATAGAGGTAATAGGCGTGATGATAGGGGATTTGATTGCCTATAATGGGGAAATTAAGGTCATAGTAAGGGTCTGGAGGTGAGGAGTCGGGGGCAAACATTATGATGATTGAATGTACTAATAGTATAAAGCTTAGTACAAGATTGAGGGTGAGTGGCGATTTTCTTTGGTTTGTTTTTAGAATTAAGTTACAAAAGTTGAGGAATTTATGGCTAATCCAGAACATTTAGCAATATTAAATCAAGGGGTTGAAGCTTGGAATCAGTGGAGACGAGAAAATCCTGATGTAGAGCCTGACCTTCGAGAAGCTGATTTAAGTAATAGAATGCTCACAGGAATTGATTTCACTAGAATGACTTTGTACGGGGCTGATCTGAGAAAAGTTAATCTAAGCGATGCTTTTCTTTGTGGTTCTAACATCAACAATGCTGATCTTAGAGAAGCTATTTTATGCAGAGCTAATATCAGTGGCGCAATGTTTATAGAGAGTAATCTTAGTGATGTAAATTTGACTTCAGTAAGCAGTGTAGTTTATCTTGATAATTTTCATCTTATTCCATCTCAATCTCAGCGCAAAACCATTCCATCCTTTGGTATTTTAAAATTTAAAAAGGCAAAATTAGTTAATGCTAATTGTAGTAATGCTATCTTTAAAAAAACAGATTTAACAGAAGCAGATTTAAGCAATGCAAACTTTTATAAAACCAATCTTACTGAAGCAAACTTATCAAAAGCGAATTTGGAAAAAACAGACTTTAGTGAAGCTATATTTTATCAAACATATCTAAAAGAAGCACAATTAACTGAAACAACTATTATTAATGATAAATGGCGGTTTGTTTGGCAAGTATCAAATAATTATATTTTAGAAAACTTAGAAGAAATTGATTTAAGTGAAACTGACTTAAGCAAAGTTAATTTTAATTCTATGTCTTTAATAGGTACTAATTTCAGACAATCGAAACTTATAGAAACTCAATTTATGGGTACTAAACTTAATGGTGCGGACTTTAGAGATGCTAATCTAAGTAAAGCTGATTGTAGAGGAGCAAATTTTACAGAAGCACGCTTAGAATATGCAAATTGTGAACAAACTAATTTTAGTCGTTTGGAATTGTCAAAAAATAGTTATTATAGTCAAACATGGGTGCAAGGTTTAACATATATAGAAGAAGAAAATAACTACATAGCTCAGACGGATTTTACTAAAGCTCATCTGGAATCTTGCGAACTAAAACAAGCTGATTTAAAATTTGCCATTTTTCATAAAGCTCACTTAATTAAATCTCTTTTATTTCAAGCCAATCTTAGTCAGGCTAACTTTACTGAAGCCAATCTAGAAAAATGTCATCTATCTTTCTCTTATTTACATTATACTAACTTTTCTCATGCTAATTTAACGGGTGCTTCTCTTACAGAAGTTCATGCCCAACAGACTAATTTTGAATATGCTATCTTAACAGGGGTTTGTATAGAAAATTGGATGGCTAATCAAATTAACTTAGATTATATTACTTGTGATTTTATTTATTTAAAACCTCTTGAAAAAGAGCGTCGTCCACATGATCCCGATAGAAATTTTGCCGATGGTGAATTTGCATTATTAGTTTATGAAAGTTTATCGACAGTTGATTTAATTTTCAGTAAAGGAATTGATTGGCAAGTTTTTCTAGAAGCATTTCAAAAGTTACAAGTAGAATATGATCAATATAACTTAGAAATCATAGGACTAAAAAACTATTTTGGTTATTTTCTTGTTCAAGTTCAAGTTCCTCCTGATTGTATAGAGAAAGAAAAAGCTGAAATTGAAAAGTCTCTTTTGGAAAAATATAATCCTTTGCTTGAAGCTAAAGAGAAGCACATTAAGTGTTTGGAAGATGAGTTAGAATATAAACGAAAAAAAAATACTCAATTAGTAGAGGTAGTAAAAACAATGGCTGAGAAAAACGGAAATCATTATGAATTTAATATGACCGATAATGCTAAAATTGGCAATTTTTCAGCAGAAAACTCTAACTCAATAGGAGGAATTTCCGAGAATGACTCTAAAGAAACTATCAGACAATCTAACTGGTTTCTTGAATTAACTGACTGGGCGCAAAGATGGTATTTTTGGATTGTTGCGGGTGCTTTATTGATTGCCATATTCGTAATTGGGGGTACAGGAGCATTAAATTTTCTGCAAAACTTCAATCCATCTCAACAGCAAGAACAAACCACACCTAATCCCACAAAATCCCCCTAACCAACCAATGAACCACCCTATCCACCTCCCACAATAAATCACATCCCATCGTCCAACTTAAGCCGTATGTCCCCAAACCCTCCATCAATTCAGGATGAATCACCCTTAACACATCCTCCCCATAATATTCCACCATCGCCCCTTCAAACTTCGCCTCATCATCCAAAAATCCCCTCCCTTGCAAAACCTTCGCATACTGCTCCCTTAACCTAGATAAACCACTAAAACGACTCTCCTGCGCCATTTTCCGCTCAATCTTCTTCCCAAATTCCCATACACCCTGCACTATCCCCTCATTATAATTCTTCCCATCATCCACACAATTTTCCTCATCCGCCGCCACAAACGCCTTCCCCAAATTCGCCACCAATACCGAACTTTCCTGCAACCGCACCCGATGGGTTAAACAAACCCCCATCCCCGGAACTTGATGTAAGCGATGCCAATACGTCTCCCCATACTGCTTGATATCCTCCGCTACACATTGCGGACAAAACTTGAGATATTTCGGGTTATATAACTGCGATTCAGGGATTCTCGCCACCACTGCCAAAGATTTCCCCTTTGTTCCCTCCATCAACTCCTGTAATTGCTTAATTTCCCGATAAGTCAAAAACGTTCGATAATAGGGAAATAGGGTATGTTCCATCAATAATTGATTAACCTCAATTTGAAACCCATCAGGCAAACGACCTAATAAAGTTAATAAATTCGTCGGCAGACCTAAATAATATTGCTTTCTTGTTGCTTTTCCGAAACAATTACGCTGAATTTGCGAAAAATTGACATCACCTACCCTCGTTTGATAGCGAGATAACCAACTATAAACCAACTCATCAGGATAGAGAGACGGAAAACACTTTATTGGGTTGTGGGATTCTCTGATGAAAAAAAATCCTCTACATTTTGCGGATTAATGACAATTCCTTGCGCTTTAAGAGCTTCATAATTAGATTGCTCAGTTTTCTTCGCTTCTGCAATGATTTTCCCCATTTCATCCTTGGGATCTTTAGGTTTAGAAGACTTCCCTTGTTTTGACTGAGATTGACCTCCTAATGCCAGTTGACAAGCCTCATTCACCAAGGCTTGCAGATTTTCCTCCGCTTTTTGGCGATTGTAAACTTTTTCTGCACAGTAAGCCGCTAATTCTGCGCTTATTCCTAAGTTCAGTTTCAATAACTTGACGACAATATATCCCCGATACCGCACATCTTCCTGTGAATTTTGTTGTTCTTCCGTAATTTCATCTAAACTTTGATTCAAATGTTTAGAAATCTCTTGTTTTAAATTTTGACAATCTAACTCGATATTAATTTTACCCAAATCATCATATTTTCCTGACGGTTTACCCTCTTTCAACTCATCCAACATCGGTTGAATGACTTTTAACTTTTCCTTTGCTACCTCACGAATTACATTTTCCGTAATTTTGGCATCCTTATAGCTATCTTCCTGAACAAAAACATAGAGATGAACATAGCCCGGCAGAATTTTTTCGAGTTTATTGCGAATAATCCAAAAACGACTTTCAACTAATCCCTTCCAATCAGGACGATAAGCCGCCGCTTGATCTACCACAATATCTAAATTTTGAATAATCGTTTCTATCGGTTTCCAAAGCATTTCTCCCTTATCAGCATAGATGGCCATCGGAAGTTCTTCACAAGGCCATTGTTCTTCTTTAATTTCCACACCATACTCTCGACACAATTCGACCTTATTAGTTGCTACATTCGCTAAAGCTGTCATTGCACTCTCCCAAGAGGGAGCTTTTAAGCCAACATAAAACCCCACTATCAGGTGGCTAAACGCATCAATAACCACATAAATAGTCGGTCTGCCAATCACTAACTCTGGATTATACTTTGATATTAAATAAACGTTAGCAGTGGTGGCATCAATTTGAAATTGAGAACCTACCCCATAAATTTGAGCATGGGCTGAACCCGTTAAAGGACGATAGTTAGCTCCAAATCCTTTTTTACCCTTTCTTTTTTCTAAAACCTCAATTTGTGTGTATTCAGTCCGATAAAAATAGGAAAATTGCTCAAAAGTTGGAATACCTGAGCGAAGAGACTTGATTTTTATCAATGTATCTCCAACTTTATCCTTATTTTCATCAAATTCAATTTCTACTTGATAATATTTCTGCACCATTCTAATATAAACATGACTAAGAGAAAGGTCAGACATATTGAGGTAATATTGATCCAATGTCTGTCGAAAAATTTGTCGATCTGTCTCTGTAACGTTAACACCTTCATAAATATCGGGATGAGATTGATATTTTTTCTTTCTTCCCATTTTGGCTTCACCCGCCTTTCGTCTTTTTCCTTTTCCTGAAGAATTCTGTAAATCAGGGAGCAAGGCATTAATATTTTTTCCTCTTTGCCAATATCGTCTTAAATAGCCATAAACTGTTCTCTCTACTAATTTATCTTGGGTTTTACCTTCGTTATAAGATTCAATTGTTTTTTTAATTAATTTTCCTCTTTCTTGTCTCAAATAAATAGCAGGTTCAGCTTTAGCCAGAGGACGAATAATTTCCCATGCTTTATCTCTAATTTCCTTCTGCTTATCCGTTAAATTTTCATCATGACTACTTCGTATCCAAGGATCTTGACTAATCTTAATGGCTCTTTCGTCTTCGATCGCTTCTAAGAGATCCGCCATTGCTATCTCTCTCGGAAACCCTTTTTTAGCCTCAATATCATAAAGAAAGGCGAATGAATATTGTTCATCGATCCATAAAACCCTCTCAATTATCATATTTTGGTCAGCATTCAGCCAACCAATCAATTCGTGGATACCAATTTTCGGATTCATGGCTGTTTTCTCCTGTTTTCTACATGGTCATTTCACATTGAGTCTGTCCTTGCTAATCTCGAATTTCTAGAATTTGATTCGTAAAGATGAGTTGATTTAACATGATATTTTCTATATCAAAAATAATTTGTTTATGACCTATTAGATATTGAAAAAGACGATTAAAGACTGCTTTCTTAAACCCCATTTCTTCATCTAATGCTGAAGTAATATCGGCGATTCTGCAATTTTTCTTTTGTAATCGGCTTTTTAACAGAGGAAGTAAGCTCAATAAAGTTTTTTCATCTAAATTCCCATATCCTATTAAGCGATAATTTCCTCGCAAATTATCAATATTACTCGTTAAAATAAAGGGGAGTTCTTCTTCGGTGATAAGATACCATTGAATGCCTTTAACTTGATAATATAGCCTTTCGATGCGAAATTTTTCCATTGTCCGCTCTTTGTCTAACTGATCCGAGGGTTTCATGTTTAGTCCAACCTCTACCATCTGATTTCCTTGTTTGAGAGTAACCCTTAAATCAGTGGTTGGAACATAAACTAGATTATTTTTTTTATGGTGCTTAATCCCTAATTCTTCGGCAATTTTTAGTGATAGGTTTGAGTCTAATAGAGGAAATTGCTCTCGTATATCGACAACTTCATCTATCCATTCATAGAAATTAAAAAGTTTTTTCTCGTTTCTTGACATCAAATGATGAATTCGGTTGGTTTTCCATCCTTTAATTCTAGAAGATTGTCCATCTGAGGGAACATCTTGAATGGTTAACCAAGGTTTGTAGTTTTTCCCTGTTCCCTCTCCTCGACCTTCTTTGCGAAATCGTTCGTATTTTGCTGGACTCCAAGTATATCTGCTCATCGGTCAGTCCTCTGTCGGATAGTTAATATAATCGTACCCTCAGTATTTTGACTGCCCTAAAGCAATGGAGAAAGCCAAGAGTAAAATTATATGACATACCCTTATGCTATTCTCTTTTTTATGCTAGGGTTTAGGTATGTAACAATTGTTCACTCGAATTTTAAATTGTTCAACCGAGTTTTAAATTGTTCAACCGAGTTTTAGTTAAACATTTAAATATTACCCAAAGCAGCCCAAGCTTCTAACTTCGTTTTAACCCGACGAATCACTTCATCAGTAAACTCACTTGTCGTCATTTGTCCTCCCAAATCAGGTGTGGCACATCCATCATACAAACTTTCAAACACACTCTCATAAATCGCGCGAGAGGACTGATCTGCCTCCGATGTGCCAACATAAGATAAAAGGGCAGCACAAGCCAAAATCATCGCCATAGGATTCGCAATATTTTTCCCCATTAAAGCGGGTGCAGTGCCATGAGGGGCTTCAGCCATCACCGTTTTAACCGCTTGACTCGTCTCATCAAACCCTAATACTAAACTCTCTGATCCTGCGATACTACCATACATTTGCAATACCATATCCGAAAGGAGATCCCCATCTCGGTTTAAAGCAGGAATCACCAAGGATTCCCCACTGGTTTGCAATAAAAGAGCAAAAGTAGCATCGATAAGCAACGGTTGATAAGGAACATCAGGATGACGCTTGGCTGCTTCGTCTAATTCTTCTTTGAACATTCCCTCATAAGTTGCACTTACCGTAAATTTGGGACCTCCAAACACTCTAGCCCCGTTGCGTTTCGCATATTGAAAGGTAAATTCCGCCACAGATCGACAAATACGACGGGAAATGCGAGATGTACGATAGGCAATTTCGTCTCCTTCCTCTGTCATCTCTCGCCATTCTTTGGCCCCATAAGCGTCATCCACCGCCATTCTGACAATCGCAATTGGAGAATAAACTCCTGCAATCGGTCTAATTTTAGGAATTCTCCTACCTGTTCTCAGAATTACTTGAGCATCTAAGTCTTCCCGTAAAATAGCGTTCGGACTGCCCACATCTCCTTGAACTTCGGGGGTAATGGTAGCAGCTTTCAGGGAAAGGCCAGTGTGTTGAGTAGCTTGGGCTGCTGCTTTTACCACTTCATTCTTCGTTTTACGCCGATTTTCAAGGCTAAGATCAAAATCCTGAAAGTCGAGGGGATGACGGATCACAGATGGGTGCAAAACCCGTAACGCTTGCACTAAAAGCTCTTCTCCTGTTTGATCACCGTGCATAACCACGATTGTTGGATGATTCTGACTCATAATCAATTACTAATTAGATAGGGTCTTAGGGATCTTAGTCAAGATATTTTGAGATAAATGTAGTTATTGCTACAAAAATCAGATCACTAAACATAAACAAAAGCGTTGCTTTTCCTCATTTGAGTTGAGCAACGCTTGATTAATTCGCTTCACTTGTTTGAACAAAATTGTTAAGAAATCAACATTGATTCATCTTATTAATTGATTTTGACCTTACCATAGTCCACGAATGGGTTCGGGAGCCGGTGCAGGGGTGGTTGCTTGAGGACGTAGCGGCTCTAATTGTACAGGCTCGCTATCACCCCAATCAATGGCAGTACGTTGAACTTCCATTTCTTCTTTGAGGTCTAAACGGGTAATCCATGCAGGAAGTGCAGCCCGATAAACAACGTTTAAGTCATCTTCATCGATGATAACCCATTTATCATCGTCAAAACCAGCGATGACATCATCTCCAGCGTTGATTTGCCAACCACAGGCCAGTTTTTCCGTTGAACCCACTTGGCTACTAACGTCTAAGTCTGCGGGACGGAGAAAATCAACAAAACAGATGTCACCCACTTTGGCAACCACTCGGCCAATAGCCACGTCTTCCATAAATTCCCATTCTAGAAACTCATCATCAACGATTTCGATGGGACTGAAGAAGTTGTAGCCTCGTAGTTGGGCAACTAGGGTTTCACCTTCTGCTTGAGCAGGAACAACGGCGATCGCAGACGCAGAGACGGCGGCTGCCATGCCTAAAAGGACGGAATTTTTACTAATCATCACGATAACCTCGCTTTCATGCAACATCTGGATCGAACAATCAAAAAATCTATCCAGACGATATTTAGGATAATTGAGTTCCCAAAAAATTTCAATATTTTTAAGCAAAAATTAACATGACAATCCTCTTACATCAGATTACCCTAACCATAAGCAATCCCTCCCTCTCGTCGCTCATCTGCCACGGCTAATAATCCTGTTTGTGGATGGAAATAGGCAGCTTGTACTCCACCAAAATACATAGAATGGGAAGGAAAAGGGCGAGTTTGCCAATCATTGCCTAAATTGAGGTCCAAACCTGATTCATAAGAGACAGTAGGAGGTTCAGTGGTTTCAACATGAAGACGAGGATGGGAAATGGCATCTTGAAGAGAAAGACCCTGTTGGATGAAATAATATAAAACTTGAGATAAAGCGGTGGTAATGCGAGAAGCCCCCGGTGATCCAATGGCTAACAAGCTTCCATCTCTTTTTTTAGCAATAGTGGGTGCCATATTCGAGATCAAACGACTCCCTACAGGGAGAGGCGCAGCCTCAGACGGGTGCAGTTCAATTTCTCCTAAGCTATTATTGAGCCAAAATCCTGTTTTTTCGACCATTACCCCCGACCCATAACCAGCAGATGCACTGATAGAACAAGCATTTCCTTCTTGATCAACGGCTGAGGTGTGAATCGTTGAAGGCGACTGTAATTTGGATTTTAATTGACCTAATTGGGCTTGGGATAAAAGGGTTTGTATCTTTTCGCTTAAGATAGTTTCTTCGGTTTCCTGAAAATTTTGTTCACGAAACGTTAAGACAGCTTGTTGTAACAAGGTTATACTTTCAGCTAGATTCAAAGACGGTTCTAACCCAAGTAATAAAGCAGCCAAACAAGCCCCTCCAATGGCAGGCGCAGGATTTGTAGCAATTTCCCAGTCTCCTAATTTAAAAGCGATAGAGGGGCGTAAAATCCCTTGATAAGTGGCTAAATCAAGGGCAGTGAGTCGGCCATGATTGGCTTGGATTTCAGCGACAATTTTTTGAGCAATTTCCCCTTGGTAAAAAGCAGAAACGCCTTGTTCAGCGATTAAGGCTAAAGAGTCCGATAAATCAGGAATAAAAATTCTTTCTCCCTTTTGGCGCAATTGGCCATCTGGGTGATGGATAACTTGATTACTTAGGGGATGCCAGTTAAAAATAACATCATGGCTAAATTGGAAATATTCTGCGCCTCCCTGTAACAAAGGAAATCCTTGTTTTGTAATCTCTATGGCTGGGGTGAATAGGTCTGACCACGCCAGCTTACCATAACTTTTACTAGCTGCGGCTAACCCTGCCCAAATCCCCGGTACAGCAATGGAACGATAACCAATATAACTCTCTGTGAATCCTCCATAGTCAAAGGTGACTTTCTCCCCCGGTGGATGGGGACTTATATTTTTTGATCCTTTCCCCGGCATTGCTGCATAGGCATCAATTGTGATGGGATCTTGATCTGAAGCGGCTAAAGTAATGAAACCACTTCCTCCGGGTGCCATAATTCCTACCTCAGTACACATAGACACAAGCGTAGCGGCGATCGCTGCATCCACTGCGTTTCCCCCTTGGCGAGCAATGGTTGCGCCGGCCTCGGCTGCGAGAAAAGAACTAGCGGCAATGGCAACAGTGGCATCTAACGGCGAAATTGAGGTCATAAGGCTTAATTATTTAGCTTTTTATGGATTATATCCATCTTCTAATCCTTTATATACTGCTTCTCTTAATTTTGCATAGGAAGGGGAATGATCAATGCGAGGGGTAAATTGACAGATGGTTGTTCCTTGAGAAGTAGAGGTTCCATTCGTCTTCAAATCTAGCTCAGGATTAGAAGAAGGAAAGGGCATTTGGGAAGATTGATGATTATTTGGAGAGGAATTCTCTGGATTAGTGAAGGTTTGCTTAGGTGGAGCAGTCGATACTTGCTCTAAAGCCACAGAGGTTGAGGAGAGTTCAATGCCTTGGGGTAAGTTATGGCAAATTAAGCGTTCAAACTCATGGCTAAAATGAATGGTGGGTTTTCCTTTGCGTAACCAATGCTGTAGGATTTGCTCAACGGATAGGGCTTTGTAACGACCTTGATAAAGGGCTTCAATAACGGCTAAACGAATCCAGAGAGCAGAATATAGCTTTCCCCATTGATCAATTAACTCAATTGGCGTATATCCTCTCAAGTCAAAGCCATAATGACGTAAAATTGCCATTATTTGGATTGTTGTCAGGTCAAATGTTGAGTCAGCCATTAGTTAGAATCGTTAGGACAATTTTCCTTTATCCATTACTGTTTCAATATAGAGGAAGCTTTGCGACTTTATCATATCAATCATTGTCAAGAAGTCAGAAGTTCAGTCCTTCGGAAGATAAGAACCCTTGATTAGACGGTCTGTAGAACAATAATACCAATTCAGATTTATAAAACCCTGTTTTGGGAGAGAGGGGGGGAGATCAAAGCTGTCAATTATAACTGAGGTACATAGACTAGATTTGGTATAAGAAGTGCTTTTCAGGATTGAACAGGTAATTTATCATAAAATTTAACGTTATTCTGTGCCTCATCTAGCTAACCCTTGGAAAAGAGAAGTGTTAGTATAAGGCGAACCGAAAAAATTATGATAATTCCTTCGGTTCATTATGTGGTGCTTTATTGTGTAGGAGTGTAGAACAATGGAAAGATTAGGGATTTTAACAACGTCTCTATTGCTGACAGCTAGTTTATTATTCTACGCAAGTCGGCCTCAATCTGACCTCAAAACGAAAGAAGTCCATTCTCAAAGTACGAACGGTAATCTCCTTTCCTCGACAAGACCTGAAATATTGTTAGTTATCTCCTTTTTCTATAAAGGTTAATAACTTTGAGTTCTAGAATATTTCTAATTTGCTCATTTCATCTTACTCCTTTTTTTTACACTAATATTTTTCTTCTGAACTTTTCCATCTGAACCAAGAATCTTTTTCAGCCAATCCTACACTATACACTGAGAGATTTTGAGGGAGAAAGCCTTTAAAGAAGTCAGAAGTCAGAAGTCGGAAGTTGTTTTTGTAACAAGGATTTATATCTCTCTCCAAAAACGTTCCGTCTTAAAAGACAGGGTTTTTGACCTAGTTATTTCGATAAATAAGACGCTTTTTGGACAGTGAGTTAGTGAGATAAATTTCTTTATGAGCGATTAAAACTTTTAGACAAAGATTAATCATGGAGACAGGACGATTTAACCGTTCACTAAGTTCCCGAACAGTTATTCCTTGAGCATTTTCTTCAATCAGTTGTAAAATCTGTTCTGTGGTTGTTAGGCCAGGGGTGGCTTGAATAATTTTGAAGGGCAAGGGTATAGTATAAAAATAAGGACAACCCCTTAGACATCCCTTTTATAATGATTTGTTCCCGATGAATACCCTCGATATTGTTAAAGCCGATTATCAACGCTTTCCATACAACCAAACCTATGACATCTATGCAGAGGATGTCTATTTTAAAGATCCCTTAAATGAATTTCGCGGCATTAAACGCTATCAGGAAATGATTGGAGTTATGACTCGATGGTTAAAGCAAATGCAGCTAGAGGTACAAGAAATCTATCAACAGGACAATATTATTCATACTAAATGGCGTTTGTCATGGACAACCCCTCTTCCTTGGCAACCTCGCATTACTATTCTAGGAACCAGTGAGTTAACGTTAAATGAGGATAATCAAATTATCTCTCATATTGATTATTGGGATTGTTCTAAATGGGAAGTTCTCAAACAACATTTTTAGTAAAAGCATTAGGGATTAATAAGTCACACACTAACATCCTCCAAAAAAAGGTGCGGCCAGATTTAATAACCGATAAATTAGCCCAAGAAAGAGAGGTGTTAAAACCGTCCATGCGATCGCATTTCCCAAAGCAAGCTGGCCAGAATAATCCATCCTAATTCTTAATAAACCTTGAAAAATCCAGCGATCAAGGGGCATAGTTAATAACCACATCAACGCCATCCAAGCACAACCTAACCAAAAAATAACCCAACGGACATTACTATTAAAACGGGTAAATAATTGATCAGTAAATAAAGTGGAAAGGGTGTTGCGATCGCCTTCTAGTGCGACTCCTCCTGTTCCCCTAGTCGCAGGATCAACTAAAGTTGGAGGATTTCCGATGACGATTGCGTTAATTCTAACATTGCGTAGAATGGCTTCTTCTATCATCGTTTGGCTAATCGTAACTTCCCCATCTGTCACTAACAACAATTCCCGACAGCGTTTTTCCACCCCCGATAAAGCACTAATTCCTTCTTGAATGGCTAAGTCTGCGTTTGTTCCTCCACCAATCCTCAAGGGAATATCAGGTTTACGGGCATTATCAAGCTGGCTGATGAGTTCTTCGCTATTATCATCAAAATTCGGGGTAAGGTGAATGACTCCATCTGCAAATCCTAACACTTTGATTTTATTTGGCCGTCTTAAAATCTTAGCGGTATTAAGATTTAGATAGGCTGCCACAGCCCCAAATTCTTCGTCTAAAATCGTCTCTGATGCTAGGATATCATTACCATAAGTACTCTGACTCATATCTAAGGCAATAACCACAGCCACCGGAGGTTGACCCAATCTTAGAAGGGCAAATAAAAGAGCTAATATGAGGAAAATTGATAAAAATATAGCAGGGATCTGAAAAAGTGCATATCTCCAGAAAGGACGACGAAATTGAGTCACTGTCATTTATTTATCAGGAATAAAAGTATTATATGGGGAGTAGGATGTGAGTTAGGCGTTAATCAGTTACTATCGCTGAGAATACTAACAATTTTAGCAAGATAATCATAAGATAACTTTTTAAGGGAAAAGAAAGACACATTTTATCGGTTAGACAAAGCATTTAGAGATATGATTAAATTGAGATCCTTATGTTCCTGACCCACGAAACGCTCTAGGGATTTTATCAGTAAAATAGACTAAATAACTGAAAATTCTTTTTGATTTCCTATCTTTATTATTATGCCTCAAGAACAAAAACATCCCCAAGAAAAAAAAGATCGAGATGTGGTTAATCGTCTCTTGGAAGAACAACCAACAGAATATAATTTGGTAGAATTAGCGAGGCTTCGTATTCGTTATCATGACTTTCCGGGGGCTAGAGATATTCAACGAGATTTAGATGTATTATTACAACAATGGCAGTTAACCGAAAGTCAATTATTTGCCCAAACTAGAGAAATTCATCAATCTGGCCAAATCTATCGCCGTAAACAAAATAATGAAGTGCAAGATTGGAGTTAGGGAATATATAGCCCTATGGGCAAGCCATTCATGCAAAAGGCAAACATTTTGCCCTAACTGGGTTTGCTGAGATCCTAAACTGTCAAACACCCTAATGCGTAGGGCTGTAGAAAGGTTAAATCTCACTTTTTTGTTAAACTTCTTAAGAACTGCTCTAGGAAACTGCGGATAATATTAGAGAAATGGTAAAAAATATCTAGCATAATCTCTTAGTTTTTTAATGATTTTCAAGAATCTTTACTTAACATTTTTAATGAACTTTATTTGAGATTTATTAACTTTCAGGCAATATTGAGTTTACTTAGTAAATGTTGAAAAAGTTAACATTGATTTTGATAAAAATCACAGTTTTATTGGGTTAATATCACCCCCATGTTGATTCAAGAGAGTTATTTTATAAATATAAATAGTAGTTGATTATTCAAGGAGTTTAAAGATGACTAATATAAGCATACATATCAAGAACAACGATCCACTGGCACAAAAATGGTGGCAACAGCCCATTTTAGGAGAACAAGGTTTATTAGATACCTTGCTTCACTCCAACCCTAAACAGACGATTGATGAGAAAGTTCAATGGCTACATGAAAAGGATATGATGAATATTGGTTTATTAGCCAAAACAGCAAAATCTATTGATAAAGATAAGTTTGCTAATCCCGAATTTCTTGAATTTGTCCGGATCAAATATCGTATTGCCAAAGGCATTGAAGGTTATGATAATCTTGACCAAAGTATTCAAATGTTACAAGTGGCTATTGAAGCCAAAGATAGTTTTATTGCCATTGACCAAACTGAATTGCGTTACCGATGTTCAAAACAGCAAGCTTTCTATCAATATGTTGAGGAAGAACTGAAAAAACTCGATCAGATTTCTGTCTTTCGAGAATCTGTTACTGAACGTCTAGAAGAAGTACTGCCTTATATTAAAACAAAAGAAGGACAAACCTCATTACAAGGTTATGCCAATCACTTATATCATCTTTCAGAACATAAGCTAGGATTAATGTTACTTGCCCAATTTAAAATGTATCAACTCTCAGACTATTCGGTTCTCAGGATGGTCTCAGAACTTATTCAAGGGCTGAAAACATCTGATCTTTTAGATTTCAAATCATTAATCAGACTGGTCAAACAACATTTCACAATTTTTGAACAACTAAGACGAATCATTAAAGTTTCTCCTGCACAGCATAATCCAGAAACTTATGCTCGCATTATTCAATATATTGCACTAGCCTATCGTCATAGTTTATCCTATATGATGTTTGATCAATTACTGAAAATTCTCAAAAAATGGTCAAAAGCCTACATCATAATCATGGGAGTGCGAGACATTTATCCCAAAAATCAGTATAAACTCCCTCAATCATTTACTGACCCCATTCCAGGATTAGATATTTACCGTAAATATACAAAATCCCTGACAAATTCTCAAACAAAACAGGTTTATCTAGATTTAGATTAATGAGGAGAATTCCCCTAAGTAAAACTCAACAGTTAGAGGTGTGGAATGTGGGTTATATTTTTACGAAATTCTCTATTTCCATTGATCTAATAACGCTTTTAATCGGTAAAAAGACTCCTTGGGCTTCCCTTCCGTATTTAATAAGCCACCATGAGCCCAAAAGTGGTTAATGCTATCAGAAAAATCCCACCAAGTAACAGCTTCGACGTAAGATTTACTATAGCAAAGGGTATAAAATTGTTCAATCCAGTCAGCTTGGATGCTTTCTGACCAAGGATTGTGCCATAATCCAAAGGGAACTTTCATAAAGGAATTCTCGTCTTCACTGGTATGGGAGGGGACACCCAATTCGGTTAAATGAACGGGTTTACCTAATTTACCGAAACGCTCTAACATTCGATTAATTTCTAATAGATCATGATTGGGATAATAAAGTTGCAACCCAATAGCTTCAAAGGGAATATTAGCAGCTAAACAAGCTTTGATATATTGATAAGGGGTATCAGGATTTGCTTCTTCTAAGGTGCGATATTTAGCCCACAAACAACAATTATTAATCACTCGATAAACGTTTTTGTTTCCTTGATAAGAAGCCGTTGCTGCGACTCGTGATAACTCAACTAATTCTGATGAAGAATAACCGGGGACATTAGCAAAGGCTAATCCACTTCCTTCATTGATAATATCATAATAGGGTAAGCGATCGCCAAAATGATCCGTTACGGTTTTTATATGTTGTTCAATTTTACCTTTCATAGCAGTAAAGCTGGTATCCTCTAACCAGTAAGGAATGCCATATTCTGCAAACCAAACTAAAGGATGGCCTTTTGCTTCAATTTTTTTTTCTGCTAACCAATTTAACATTTTATCTATATTTTTATAGTTTCTTTCCCCTTGTTTTTCCTCAAAACTACGCCAATAAAGGGGAACAGTTGCATAGTTAAATAATTCTGAAAAATAGGTTTTATAATATGCTCCCGCATCAGAAAACCCAAAAAAGTTACAACCAAATTTAAACTTAGGCCGTTTTCCCCGTTTAGCAATATCATATCTGGCTTTGGCTAAAACAGCTTCTTCTCCTGCCCATAAACTCTCATAAAGGCTTTCTTGACACCATTTTACCTGTTGAGTAATCTCCGAGCTATTTTCTGCGTTTTTTAGATACACTTTTCCCCGATGAAGTCGAGTAGTAACAGGAGAAGGAAGAGTATAACCTTCTAATTTCCAGTTATCAATAAGGGTTTGAATACGGGATAAGCGAGTTTTTGCTAATTCTAAGGGAATATTTAGGGGAAAATCTTCTCTATTGTAACCTTTTCCTTGATTATCAGCGTATAAATAGACTTTTCCAAAACCATAAACTGGAATAATCATAGCCATGATAACGGGAAAAGAAGGAAGCGAGGAGATTAAATCACCATTTTCAACCTTTCTTTTAGGGGTTAACAGGGGATTTTCTTCTAAATCAAGAAAATAGAGGCTTTTCCACCCATCTTCATCCAGAGTATTTCCCCGAAAGTCTGTCCCTTTAATAGTGATAGTTATATCTGAAGAGTCTTGTGCAGTCACAGGGGTTATTTGACGGGTTAATAGAGGAAATAAGGTTAGTCCAGCAGTAAATTCTAGAAAACGACGGCGAGGAAACATAGAAATTATAAATTATGAATTATAAATTTGGGGTTTGCATCATTAAAATGAGCATAGATTTCTTAGGAATACCTATCTTTTAGCATATTAAAATCTTTAATAGGGTCTATTTTTACAATTATTAATGCTTGAAGAGAGTTAAGCAAAAACATTGATAATTATTTATCCTCTTATTAGATCAGAAAATTCTTGTAATGATGGATTTCTTCTAATCGTTGTATCATTAAATTCTAAGTAATCAATAAACTCGGGTGAATATTGTTCTGAATATTTTTCCTTTTTTAAGTTTCTGGGTTTGTTTTTAAGGTTAGGATTCTTTTTTATTAAAATTGCTTCAGAAAATTCTATCATATATTCTTTAACGCCTTTTCCTCCTTGTTCTGCTTCAGTAATTAATTTGGTATTGCCTTTCTGATACTTGCTAGAAAATTTTATCCAATCTTGATTATTTCTGATTTCTGTATTTTTCATATAGTAACAACAAATTCCTAAGCAATCAACTAATAACCATGCTTCGAGTTCCTGTTTCATTAAAATCAATTTAACCCTATCAGGAAATTGATTGACTAATTCAGTAATTTTGTTAATCATAGAATTTGGTTCTTTTTTTCGTTGTTCACTTGCTTGAACTCCATCTGAATCAATTAAGAAAATGATTAAATCACTGCTTTTTAAGTAAATTGAAACTTGTTTCGTTAATCCATTTTCCCTTTTAAGAGAATCATGATAAGCTTTTTTACTTCCTTGAAAAATCCCGATATCATATTGGTAGAAGTGTTTAATTTTTTTAGCAATTTGAGTGACTACTTTACTATCAAAGTCTGATTCAGGTGTCCATATCCGAATATTAAGCATATTGTTCTTCTAGACACTCCTCTAATAAGTTACTATTATAAACTGCACTACCCACACCAAAATCTTGCATCCAATCTGCTAAATCTTCCCTTTTTTGTCCCAATTCATCTAATTCAAAAACTTGTGTTCCTTGATTATCTATCTTACTTAAACAAAGTACCATGACATCCTCTTGAATTTCTTCTAGAGTAAAGCAGTCTAGGAGTTGAGAACTATGAGTTGTAATAATCAATTGAGTTTTCTTAGATAATTTCTTCAAAACAGTGGAAAGAGGTAAAAATAAACCAGGATTTAAATTTCTTTCAGGTTCTTCTATCCCAATAAGAGGAGGTAAATTATCTTCAAAAAGTAATACATAATAAGCAATGATTCTTAGTGTTCCGTCAGACATATCAGATAAAGGAATTTCAAGACCTCCCTTTTCTTGAACTATAATAATTGTTTCGCCATCTTCTTGAGTAGATTTTAAATTAATTCCCAGACATTTATTCAAATCTTGATTAATACCGAACAGTTTATCTGGGTGATTTGCCGACCAATAGGATAAAACTTCCTCAAGTTTTTTACCAGCAGAATCCAGTCTAGGAAAAGTGTCCAACTGTGCGCTGTCTCCTACTAAACTTTCAAAATTAATATATCCTCCTCTTATTATATCAGGATCTAAATCATAAACTTCCCATTCACCAATAAATTCTACAATTTTTGATGTAATAGGTTTATGGCCAAAATCACCAGCAGATTTTAATGCTAAATTTCCTGTTCTAGATTTATATTTTTGTTCATTTGATCCATCTTCATCTACGACTTTTCCTTGTCCGTTTTTAATATCAATAACTTGAATATTGTTAACGATTAATTTTTCTTCAGAAAAGATAGACTCTTGGTTAGCAAAACCTACAGATAGCTTATACCTATTGTCACTACTCTTGCTCAGAGCATCTTCTTTTATTTTCACTATAAAGGTTATATCTTCTTTGATGTTAATTTTTCTAATTTTTTTGAGCATTTCAATAGGTGGAGGTGAAGCCTTAGCTATAATAACACTTAAAAAATATAAAGCTTTTAAACAATTTGACTTACCACTCGAATTTGCCCCAACTAAAATAGTTAAATCTCGAAAGTTCAATGTAACATTTGCCAAACTTTTATAGTTAATGATTTGTGCTGATTTCAGAAAAAGTGCCATAATTTAACCCTCTATGAATGACCACATGATAATTAACAAGAACATTTAGACTGATTAAGAGGTTTAAGGTATCATCATTAACAATACCTTAAAATGTGTCTTAGCTTAGAAGGTTACTAAAGAATTAATACTTTACAAAAAGATTCATTTTAAAGTATTCACAATGATTGGCTAAAGATATATTTAAAGATAGCTCAAGAAGCATTTCAAATCTCTAATCCCACTTCTAACTTATTATGATGTCGAGGCGGAAAATCTAAGTATCTCTCAACGAGAAGTTGATCCTGATAAAAGATGGCTAACTGTACTCCTTCGTTTCAAACACCCGTTAAAATAAAAACATAACGAGTTCGATTAACAAGGCTTTATGAGTGCTGTCATTACCGTCGAAAAACAAAAATTAGACAATCCTCCTTTGGAATTACACTATTTGGGCGATCGCACCTTGCGTCAACCCGCCAAACGAGTCGCAAAAGTTGATGATTCTGTGCGAAAATTGGCCAAAGAGATGCTACAAACCATGTATAGCTCTCAAGGAATTGGTTTAGCGGCACCTCAAGTTGCTGTCAACAAGCAAGTCATCGTGATTGACTGCAAACCCGATGAAGCCGAGCATCCTCCTCTAATCTTAATTAACCCTAAAATTACACGCTATGGTTCAACTCTGTGTAAAGGGGAAGAAGGCTGCTTGAGTATTCCGGGGGTTTATCTCGATGTAATTCGCCCAGAAGCCATAGAAGTCTCCTATAAAGATGAATGGGGAAAACCGCGCAAATTAAAAGCATCCGATCTCCTAGCACGGGTCATTCAACATGAAATGGATCATCTGACGGGCGTTATGTTCGTTGATCGGGTGGAAAATTCCCTAGCGTTAACCGAAGAACTGAAAAAGAACGGTTTTTCGCTACAATCAGTCCAGCCAATTAAATAATTTCTCTTAAGTTTTCGTTTTAAAGGAGTAATGTCTGTGACCCCAAAAAGTGGTATATTACTACTCGGATCTTGCATAGCAGCGATCGCTGCTGTCGGCTCAATCTTTGAACTTTCATCTGGCACACCTGAATTGGGCAACCTCACCACTGGGGTGATTTTAGCAGCCAGTATCCCCCTAACCGGATTTTTCTTCTGGGCGGCGGTGCAAGACACCAGAGCCAATCAGCGATAAGACGCAGCAAAATGTAGGAGGTGCATCTATCCTCCTACATGAAAACCTTATTGAATCATAAAAAATCTTGTTCTTAAGATGAAGATGAAGATTTGCTAGTGGCCGCAGTCGCTGGTGTTTGAATCTGAGGCTGATAAGGTTTTAAACTAGGGAAGAGGAAATGATTCTCTTCCACATATTGGGCCCCAAACAACCCTTTCTCAGCCCAAAAGTATCGGTCGGTGGTGTGCTCATTGCGTTTAACAATCAACACAGCAGGAGGAACAATTCCTAAAGACTTGATGTGCTTCCTAGCCGCAGTGACTGGCTTGTCCTCGCCACTTTCGATACTGTGCTGAGGGACGAGTTCCAAGATTTTACGCCCTTCTTGGCGGCGGCGACTCTTGCGCTTCCGTTTTCTAGCCAACCCAGTTACCTCCTTTTCCAGCTAGATGCTGTATTAGTATTTACAAAATCTACCCATATAGTATCTGTTTTTGGTAAAAAAAGCAACCGTTTACCTAAAGAAACTTGGAAAACTACTTTTTCGGTTGGTTCGGGGTCTTCTCGACTGATTAGGATCGAGTATGTCTTAGCTGGTTTATAATTAATCTTGTTGTCTAACTAGATTACAGATTCTCTCTAACCGCAAAACGGCTGTTGCTCATGTCGAACACTTATACTGTAGAAATTCAACATCAAGGTCAAACTCGTACGATTCAAGTTCCCGATGATAAAACTATCCTAAAGGCAGCAGAAGAGGAAGGACTTGACCTTCCCTGCTCTTGTTACGCAGGCGTTTGTACCACTTGTGCTGCTCAAATTCTTGAAGGAACCGTTGATCAAGATGAAGGGGCAGGATTATCCCCTGATTTGCAAGGTGAAGGCTATGCCCTATTGTGCGTTGCTTACCCTCGTTCTGATATTAAACTCGAAACGGAAAAAGAAGATGTGGTTTACCAGCGTCAGTTTCAACAAATGTAAATGTGGGGTAAGCTAAGACGCATTTCAACTGGGTCTTGGGTATTTGAGTACAAATCCTCAAACTCTCTCCCTACTCCCTGCTCCCTTACCGTCTTCACATACCAATGTGCGATGATGAACAGCTGATGAAACTCAAATATCTAAAACCTAAAAACCTAAATTAGTTGACTTCAATCCCATCATACGTTACAAAATTGTCATTAAGTTTTATTGATTTTAAGTAACAATTATGAAGCAACGCGGTGTCACAATCTGGTTTACGGGATTAAGTGGAGCAGGAAAGACCACTATCACCCAAGCACTTGCTCAAAAACTGCGAGAAAATGATCACGAAATCGAAATCCTCGATGGTGACATAGTGCGAACCAATCTAACCAAAGGATTAGGCTTTAGTAAAGAGGATCGGGACGAAAATATTCGTCGTATTGGTTTTGTCTCAGGCTTACTCACCCGTCATGGGGTAATCGTTCTTGTTTCTGCTATTTCTCCCTATCGTGCGGTTCGTGAAGAAGTTAAGGAGAAAATTGGTGATTTTCTCGAAGTCTTCGTCAATGCACCCCTCAATATCTGTGAAGATCGGGATGTGAAAGGACTGTACAAACGTGCCAGAGCAGGGGAAATCAAATCTTTTACAGGAATTGACGATCCCTACGAATCTCCGTTAAATCCTGATCTTGAATGTCGCACTGATCTTGAAGAATTAGATGAAAGTGTGGCTAAAGTTTGGCAAAAACTAGAGGAATTAGGCTACATTGCCACGCCAGTTGCTGCTTAAGCTAAATATCTAGGATCAGAGCATTTTGTTTTTCATGGCTTTGGGTGCAGGGAAACTTGCACCTTTTTTGTGGAGGATTCGATTGATGTCGGAATTGTTAGTAACTTATCAACCATGGTGGATTGCTGTTCTTTTAAATTCATTTTTGCTGATTTTTGCCCTAATTGTTCCTAAAAAACTACTAACCGTCATGGGCTATCTCCATGCTTGGGGATTGGGCGTGATTGTCTGGGGAACATTAGGGTGGCGGGGTTATGTCATTGTGATGCTTTATTTCCTTGTTGGTTCATCTGTCACTCGGATTGGCATGGCACAAAAAGAAGCCGAGGGGATTGCTGAAAAGCGAGACGGGAAACGTGGCCCCGAAAATGTCTGGGGATCGGCGTTAACAGGGGCTTTATGCGGCATAGGAACGTTATTTGTGCCGGCTTCTTATATCAATTTATTAGTTTTAGGTTACGTTGCCAGTTTTGCGACTAAATTGGCAGATACCACTGCCTCAGAAGTGGGAAAAGCCTATGGACGACGGACATTTCTGATTACCACTTTACAACCTGTGCCACGGGGAACGGAAGGAGCAGTTAGTTTAGAAGGAACATTAGCAGGAATCGTTGGTGCAGTTGCGATCGCCGTTTGTGGATGGGGCTTAGGATTAATCTCACCCTTCGGTGTACTGTGGACGATTATTGCGGCTTTTATCGCAACTAATTTAGAGAGTTTAATTGGGGCGACCTTACAAGAAAAATGGCAATGGTTAACGAATGAAGTGGTCAATTTCATTAATACTTTTTTAGGGGCGGTGATTGCCATTGGTTTGTCTATTTTTTTTATATAAGCCTTAATTTCTAAACAACTCTCCTATTTAGAATGGTTTAATCCCTAAGACTTTTTCTGCCCACCAAACATTATCCCCTGCATCTAAATTTGTGCCATATTGAGGATTAATACCATAACGAGTTCCCCACGGATGGCCAAGTCGCTGACTAATCTTTTCATACAACAGTTTTAAATCTAAACCTCTAGGGTCACAATGGTCACCAATTCCTTTATCTAAGAGAAAATGAGTGGTAATTTCGGGAAATATACCTGCTTGCAAGGCTGAATAGAGATAAACAATGGCTAACCCTTCATATTGACTATCAGGATAGGCGCCATAACCATCTTTTTGTAGAGAAACGACCCTATTTTGAGTAATACGGGCATAAGGAGGATTATAGGCGTTATAAGTTCTGACTGCGCTATCAGTGAGGAAACAATGAGATCCCATGTGCTGCACAACTTCCACATTAACGGCGGCTGCAATGCGTTGACGACTGGCTTTAAGGGCAGGATAGACCTTTTGACAAATTTTGGTCAAATTTCCTTTTTGATTCGCAGAACGGGCTAAATTAACCCCATCTAGCACATCATGGCATACTTGGGTCATTGCCCAAATTCCTGTACTTTTTGCCCCATCTAGACCTCCTCGATAATTACGGCTAATGGAGTTAAATTGGGACTCAGACGTGGTATTTAACCATATATTTGCCCCTTTAATGAGGTTATTCTGATTAACCGTTAATCCCTTGGTCACAGCTTCAAAGGCTTGAGTGCGGCCAGAATCAGAAGTTAGGCGATAAACTTGACGAACGGCTTGATTTCGGGCTTTTTCTGCGACAATATCTAAAGATTTCTCATAAGCTAAAGCAGTGGGACGGCGAACATCCCAAAAATTATTACGGGTAACAATGGGTTCACCATCTCTGGCAATATAAGCTGCAATTCCATCTCCAAGGGGTCCATTATTTCTCTTTTGCTTCTCATAAACAGTACTTTTGGCTAAGAGTCCTGCTGTGTCATGGAGAATAAATAGGGGGAGTTGTTCAAATGCAGGGAACTTATCAGGGGCTTGGGCGTTCGGTAATAACTGTTGGATGGTTGCTCTTTCTGCTTCGGTTAAAGGTCGTCCTACTGGACTGTCTGAGGCGGTTTGAAAGGAAACTGGTTTCTCAAGCAATGTTTGGAAAAATAGGGACTCAGGAAGTTTGACATGGTGGGGTTGACCAACAAATAATGAAGTTGGTTGCTTTAAGAGGGCTAATTCGGCAACCAAAGCAAGTAAAAGGAAAAAAAGGGCTTTAAGAAAAGGGTTTTTAAAAATTTTTCGCCACTTTGATCCATAAAATTGTAATTTATGCCAGTAACGAAAGCTAATTTGAAAAATTACGTCCATTGTCCCCACCACATTTAGTCAAATTCCCTATAGTTTTAGCACAGGTTTTAGGGATCATTCACCTTTATTTATTAGGGTTTCCTGAAATATATATTTAGATGAATGACCTAACGTCGTTTATCTTAATTGATCTTTGAGGGTTTCAAGGATTGACCAGCGACTATCTTGTAGGGTTTTAGGGGGTTGGGAGGTGGCAGGTGGATTACAATTTTTACCACAGAGTTGACGTAGGGGCATTGCCAAAGATAATTGTTCATAAAGCCAACTATAAGCGTCAAAATAGCCATTAGATGCTAAACTTTCTCCTAAATCATCGTCAAATTTCTCTGTATCTACATTTAGATTTTCATTGTCTAAGATGTTTTTATCTAACCATAGTAATTCTGAAGTGTTCAACGTAAGACGATGATTGTATTGCTGTAAACAGCGATCGCAGGTTAAGGTTAAAATCGCTTGAGCTTGAATCGTAACCTCTAAGTATGTCCCTCGATGGGCAATAGTCAGAGAACCTTTAACGGGTGATAAGGTATTAATTCCCGTAATAAAGTCCTCAATAGGGAGGATTTCAGTTTGTTCAGGTGCTTTTAGTAATCTGGGTATATAAATTGCTTCCATAGTCTTTTATTTTCACGGGTAAATGAGTGTTACAGAAGTTACAGGAGTTCAGGAGTTACAGAAGTTAGTGACAAGGGGAAAAATGGTTTCAATCTCTCTTTTTTAAGAGAATGAAAATAAAATTTTTTCGATTTTCAAGCTATGGACTTTCAGGGAGTCGTAGCTTTGTCTGTAGTCACTAAAGTGACAATCATTAAAGAAGTTCCTCATAAAAAGCTAATTGTTTTTTAGCAAGGGCTAAATTGGTATAGTTTTCCATCGTTCTTTCATATCCTAAATTAGCATATTTTTCAACCAACGGGGGCTGTTCAATCAATTGACGTAAACAATGGCTTAATGCGTCTGCATCTTGTTCAGGAAATATCATTCCTGCGTCTCCAATTACATTAGGGATTTCGCCAGAATTAGAGCCAATGACAGGTACTTTACAGGCCATAGCTTCAATTAAAACATGACCAAATTGCTCTTTCCATCCCACTGAAGTTAAGGTTTTAAACTTTGTATCTGTTTCTGAGGGTAAGACTAAAACATTCATTAAATTAATATAATTCGCCACTTGATCGTGAGGAACACTTTCGACTAAGATGAGGCGATCACTAATTTCTGCTTGTTTTGTTTCTTTTTCAATCGTTTCTTTGAGTTCTCCCCTTCCTAATAACAGAATTTTCCAGTTTAAGTTTAAATCTTTAAGTTTAGCTAAAGCTTTAACAAGGGTTAAAATTCCCTTTTCGGGAACAAAACGACCGACAAAACCGATAATAAATTCATGTTCACTAATACCAAACTTTTGAGATAATTCAGGTTGTTCTCTTGGGGCAAATAATTTTTCATCAACGCCTAATTGTGGTAAAATACAGTAGTCATTTTTAAAGCCATGGTCTTGTAAAATATCAACCGCATCTTGATTTCCTGCCACTAATCCATGGGTATTTTTAATATTATAATCTTCTAAAACAGATAAGGGAAACTTAGACTGATAAGGTAAATTCCACCATGTAAAAAAGCAATTTTTTGCCTTTAAGTTTAATAATTTATTTAAAGTAATGAGTTCAGCATAAGCAAAAGATTTAATCCCTTGTTCTACTTGAATTATCGTCGGCTTAAACTCTTTTATAAGCGTAATAAGATCCAGTCCAAAGGTTAATAACCCTTGATTATTTTGACTAAAATTAGAGAGAGGGACAACTCTAAAATTGCCCGCTTCCCAAGACTTAGATTCAATTATTTTATTCTGTACGCCACCCGGTCGCCAAATTTTGGGAACAATAACCGTAACTTCAATGTCAGGACGCAAATTTGCTAATTCTTTGAGCTTTTCACAGTTTAGCTTGACAATATAAGTGTGACTGGCCACTAAGATTTTCATAATTTTTTACGGAAAATTTAACAGAGATAGAAGGACAAGGAGAATGACGATTAACTGAGAACAGACAGGTTTTGTATTTATTAAATCATTGTTATTTTATAATAAAGTTTGTCTATCTACTCATATCTAGTTCCCGTTATGCTAAGTCGTGTTGCTGATTCCATTTACTGGTTAAATCGTTATATTGAAAGAGCAGATAATGTGGCTCGTTTTGTGGATGTTAATCTTAATCTAATGCTAGACCTCCCCAAACGGGTCACCCAACAGTGGGAACCTCTGGTTTGGACAACGGGAGATTTAGAACTATTTAAAGAACGCTACGGTGAGTCTAGTAGCGATAATGTGATTCAATTCCTCACCTTTGACGAACAATATCCAAATTCTATTCTTTCTTGTTTAACACAAGCGAGGGAAAATGCGAGATCCGAGCGGGAAATTATTTCTTCGGAAATGTGGGAACAAGTAAATGCGTTCTATTTGATGGTGACAGAGGCTGCAAATCATCATCCTCAAACAACGTTACCGAGCTTTTTTACCCAAGTCAAACTATCTAGTCATCGGTTTGCGGGGGTAATGGATGCGACAATGACCCATAATGAAGGGTGGCATTTTGGACAAATGGGGCGTTTACAGGAAAGAGCCGACAAAACGGCAAGAATTTTGGACGTAAAATATTATTATCTCTTACCCTCCGCAGAATGGGTCGGAACTTCCCTAGATCAAGTTCAATGGATCGCTTTATTGAGATCAGCGAGTGCCTATGAAATGTATCGCAAATGTCAGAGACGCATTACACCCAATGGAGTAGCAGAATTTTTGATTTTAAACCGAGATTTTCCCCGATCTGTTCATTTTTGTCTGTTGGAAGTCCAGCGATCGCTACATCAAGTAACGGGAACACCTGTAGGGACTTGGTGTAATTCGGCGGAACGAGCCTTGGGACGTTTATGTGGAGAATTAGGCTACACTACATTTGAGGATATTTCTGAAGTGGGGTTACACGAATTTTTAGATGAAATCCAGAAAAAAATCAATGATGTTGGGGATAAAATGGGAGAAACTTTCTTTGTTTTAGATCCGATTGTTAGTCAAAGTCAAACCCAAACTCAGACACTAAAATAAAGGATAAAGAGTCGTCATCACCCAAATTTATAGATAATATTTAAGGTTTATTGTAACGTTATTTATCGATCATTAATTACAGTTTGCGTTGGTTGAACAATATCTTGAGGCTGTAATCCAAGTCTATGAGCGACAAATAATGAGCTTCCTGCAAAAATTGCTACAGTTGCGACTAAACTTCCCGTTAAAAGCTTAACTCTTCCCCGTAATCGTTTAACTTCCTGCAATTTTGCTTCTACTTCAGGAACGGACAAAGCACCTACTTCTACTGCTTCAATCACTGTTGGATCTTTGGGTTTAAGTTCTACCAAAGAATAGAGATAATCGGTAATTAATTTAGGACAATAGGTTTGAAATGCACGGACAGCAATAACCGAAGCAAGGGGTTTAGCGGTTGTTGCAAAAAGTTTTAATAAAGGACTGACCATTTTTAAGGGGACTTTATTATTAATCAGGTTAATTGTACCAATATCGTATAAATTGCCCAAGATCATCTTTGCGGTTGCTTCTTCGCGTTTAAAAAGATGATCAAGCAACAATAGGGTATCATGGAGTTTTTCTTGTTCTCTGCGTTGTTCTTCTAAATTAGGAATCGGTTTAACGAGTTTAGACATGATAAATAAATATTAACCTTAAAGTTGACTTACCCATATCATAGTCATTTTTTTGACAATTACAGCCCACCCTACAGCTATAATGGTGCAGTATTAATATTTACAAGTCAACAGATAAATGACGACGAACTGGACTCCCCAAGGAAAAGAGCGAGAGGTAACCAAATTATCTGGTGCAACCATTGACGGAACACCAACTGCTTATATTGTGGTGCTTGCGGCTGTTGTCACTGCTTTATCTTTTATTCCCTTCTCTATTGTCCTTTCTACGGGGGGAAGTATGCCCCTTAGTCAAGCTGTTCTTCCCCTATTAGGGTGGTTATTAGGACCCATAGCAGCAATGGTGGGAGCAGGAATTGGGGCGATGATTGGGGTATTTTTAGCCCCCTATACCGCAGGTGTACCAGCCTTATCCATTGGTAGTGCTATGTTAACCGCCCTTGTTGCTGGATTAATGGGGAAAAGTCGGAATAGACCTTATTGGTGGCTTATCGTATCAATTCTTTCTTGTCTAAGTTTATTTTTATATGCTCATCATGCGATCGCTAATAATGGAGTTGATCGTAATATTGTTATTGCTGGCTCATTTATTGATTGGTCAGGATTACTCTTATTCATATTACCCACCCGTCGTTTATTTGCCCGTTGGATTGGCTCACAGGATATTAAATTATTAGCTTTAGGTTTATTTTTCGGAACATGGATGGCCAGTGGTCTTTCTCACTTGACAATTGCCATGATTGCTTACTATATATTCAATTGGCCAGAAGAAGTGTGGGTTGCCCTCATTCCCATTATTCCCATTGAAAATTTATTACGTTCCATTGGAGGAGTGGTCATTGGAACAGGAGTTATTGCTGGATTAAGAGCGATGAAAATGGTAAAACCCCCAGAAGCAATTTATTAAATCGAGTAGAATAGCTCTACCTTAGTGGACAGAACTTCCCCCAAAATTCTTAAACAAATCCGTAAACTACAGGGATCTCCAAAATTTAACTTAATAATAACCAATAGGATGAGGCGTTTAACCTTGTCAAATTGGGGTAAATCTTCACCGAATCAAGGCAAGTTTACCTAAAAACAATACACAAAATTAAGTTACTATTACCATACTTGGGGGAACACAATGGGAAAACCAACGGGATTCATGGAATATCTTCGTGAAGTAGCGTCAGAAGCATCACCTCGTGAGCGAATTGGCAACTGGGATGAATTTCATCTCCCAATGGAAGAGGCAGCCATTCGTCAACAGGGGGCTAGATGTATGGACTGCGGAACACCTTTCTGTCATACAGGAACAGTGATTAGTGGTATGGCTAGTGGCTGTCCCATTAATAACCTGATTCCAGAGTGGAATGACCTAGTTTATCGAGGTTTATGGGATGAAGCCCTAGATCGTCTCCATAAAACCAATAATTTTCCCGAATTTACCAGTCGAGTTTGTCCCGCCCCCTGTGAAGGAGCTTGTGTTCTTGGTATTACAAATCCCCCTGTCACCATCAAGAATATTGAATATTCAATTAGTGAGAAAGGATGGGAAGAAGGATGGATTAAGGCGCATCCGCCCCAAAAACGGACAGGGAAGAAGGTAGCCATTATAGGATCGGGGCCGGCTGGGTTATGTGCTGCGGATCAGCTAAATACAGCCGGTCATTCCGTAACCGTTTACGAACGAGCCGATCGGCCAGGGGGATTATTAATGTATGGTATCCCCAATATGAAACTAAACAAGCAAAAAGTGGTGTTAAGACGAATCAAGCTTTTAGAAGAAGAAGGGGTTGAATTTATTTGCAATACTGAAATTGGTAAAGATATTCCTGCTGAAAACCTACTCACAGAATACGACGCAGTTGTTCTCTGTACGGGATCGACTCGACCGAGAAATTTGCCCATTGAAGGACGAGATTTAAAGGGAATCAACTTCGCAATGGAGTTTTTAACGGAAAATACCAAGGCAGTGTTAAATGGTAGCCATAACGGTCATTATATTTCGGCGGCGGGTAAAGATGTGGTGATTATTGGCGGAGGAGATACGGGAACCGACTGTGTAGGAACCTCTATTCGTCAAGGATGTAACAGCGTAACCCAATTAGAAATTATGCCCAAACCCCCTGAAGAACGGGCAGCGAATAATCCTTGGCCAGAATGGCCAAAGGTTTACCGTGTAGATTACGGACAAGAGGAAGCTGCGGCTAAATTTGGGGATGATCCCAGAGTTTATTTAACCACAGCTACGAAATTTGAGGGAGACGAAGGCGGAAATGTAAAAGCCGTTCATACAGTAGTGGTGGAATGGACGAAAAATGATCAAGGCCGCTTTATTCCTAACCCCGTTGCTGGGACTGAGAAAGTGATTCCTGCCCAGTTAGTCTTATTGGCCATGGGCTTTTTAGGTCCCGAACAGCCTTTATTGGAAGCTTTATGCTTAGAAACCGATGCCCGCAGTAATATTAAAGCCCCAGAAGGGAAATATTTGACCAGTTTGCCCGGTGTTTTTGCGGCAGGTGATTGTCGTCGCGGTCAAAGTTTAGTGGTTTGGGCGTTTAAGGAAGGCCGAGAAGTCGCACGGGAATGCGATCGCTACTTAATGGGTCATACAGATTTACCGTAACTTGATGCAACGACCAAGTATGGATTCCTGCAAATGCGGGGATCTATTACTCTTAAGATGCCGGGAGGCGGAATTGAACCGCCGACACGAGGATTTTCAGTCCTCTGCTCTACCAACTGAGCTATCCTGGCGAAGCGTTGTTTTCTAACGCTTAACTAGCATAACAAACTAAGAATCATTTTGACAACAGGTGAGCAAGATATTTTTGCAGACATTATTTTTTTATATTCTAATACATAGCCCTAAACATTTAGGTTAGGACAGTTGCGATCGCTGAAACCCTTGGATCGCTTACTTCTGCCTTGACCGTAGGGCTATATCCGTTATCCTTGCACAAGAACCAAATATGCTGCTATAATAGCAATTCTGACTGTCCTATTACCGACCCATTGATTGGAAAGCTACCGTGGCAAATATTAAATCAGCAATCAAAAGAATTAAAGTCTCCGAGCGGAATCGTCTCCATAATAAATCCTATAAATCCGCCGTTAAAACCCTTATGAAAAAATATTTTCTGGCGGTGGAAGCTTGTGACGAAAATCCTAGCTCAGAGCAAATGGCAGAAATCCAAAAACACTTAGCCGCCGCTTACAGCAAAATCGACAAAGCCATCAAACGGGGCGTATTACACCCAAATAATGGCGCACGAAAAAAAGCTCGTTTAGCCAAAGCGCTTAAAAAATTAGATCCGGCTCCTGTTGCTTAATATTAAAGATTAGGCAGAAATCCTCCTTTTTTTGTGCTTCTTTGTTCTACCTCAAACAATGCAACTAATAGACACCCACGTTCATCTTAACTTTGACGTTTTTCAGGCGGATCTAGACGCATTGCAAGCTCGATGGCGAGAAGCACAAGTGGTGCATCTTGTCCATTCCTGTGTCAAACCGCAAGAGTTCTCCGAAATTCAAGCCCTTGCCGATCATTTTGGCAATTTATCCTTTGCAATCGGCCTTCATCCCCTTGATGCAGATCATTGGGATAGTACCATGAGCGATCAGATCTTAACCAACGCTCGTTCAGATGAACGGGTGGTTGCTATAGGGGAATTAGGATTAGATTTTTATAAAGCCGATAACCGAGACTGGCAAAAGGAGGTTCTATGGAAACAGCTAGAAATTGCCCACCAATTGGATAAACCCGTTATTATTCACTGTCGGGATGCGGCAGCAGACCTCAAAGAGATTTTAGAGCAGTTTAAAGCTAAATATGCCCCAGTTAAGGGCGTGATGCACTGTTGGAGTGGCACACCTGAAGAAACCCGATGGTTTTTAGACTTGGGGTTATATATTAGTTTTAGTGGCATCGTGACCTTTAAAAAAGCAGAATCGGTTCAAGCCTCCGCAAAAATAGTTAATAGCGATCGCTTATTGGTGGAAACAGACTGCCCTTTTTTAGCCCCAGTTCCCAAGCGAGGAAAACGGAATGAACCTGCTTATGTGCGTCATGTTGCCAACCATGTTGCCCAATTACGAGGAGAATCCTTAGAAAATCTTGCTCAAACAACTACAGAAAACGCAATTCGATTGTTTAGTCTTAAGGTATAAAGTTTTTGTAAGGGACAAGGTATGAGATCCGAGGTTTAAATCTCTAAAACCCGAAACCTGCAAACCAGCAAACCTAGCACCTAGCACCTAGCACCTAAAACCTAGCACCTAAAATATGGATAACCTAACCTTTTCCTTGCTACCCGATTTAATTGAAATTCAACGATCTAGCTTTCGCTGGTTTCTAGAAGAAGGCTTAATCGAAGAATTAAACAGCTTTTCCCCCATTGCAGACTATACAGGGAAACTAGAACTTCACTTTTTAGGCTCAAATTATAAACTCAAAGAACCAAAATACGACGTAGATGAAGCCAAACGGCGAGATGCCAGCTATTCTGTGCAAATGTATGTGCCAACCCGTTTAATTAATAAAGAAACAGGAGAAATAAAAGAACAGGAAGTTTTTATTGGGGACTTACCCTTGATGACAGAACGGGGAACATTTGTTATCAATGGAGCAGAACGGGTAATTGTCAATCAAATTGTGCGATCGCCCGGAGTTTACTACAAAGCCGAAACCGATAAAAATGGTCGTCGGACTTACTCAGCCTCATTAATTCCGAACAGAGGAGCATGGTTAAAGTTTGAAACCGATAAAAATGACATGGTATGGGTGAGAATCGACAAAACCCGTAAATTATCGGCACAAGCACTCCTAAAAGCCATTGGTTTAAGCGATAGCGAAATTCGTGACTCCCTGCGCCATCCCGATTATTTAAACAAAGTCATTGAAAAAGAAGGAAACCCCACAGAAGAAGAAGCATTAATCGAACTTTACAAAAAATTGCGCCCCGGTGAGCCTCCCACGGTCACAGGGGGACAGCAATTGCTAGATTCTCGCTTTTTCGACCCAAAACGGTATGATTTAGGTCGGGTAGGACGATACAAACTCAATAAAAAACTGCGCTTAAGTGAAGCAGACACCACCAGAGTATTAACCCCTAAAGATATTTTGTCAGCGATCGATTATCTGATTAACCTTGAATTCGATATTGGCACAGTGGATGATATCGACCACTTAGGTAACCGTCGGGTGCGTTCGGTGGGAGAATTGCTACAAAATCAAGTCAGAGTCGGTTTAAATCGCCTAGAACGGATTATTCGTGAACGAATGACCGTCAGTGAGTCCGATGCGTTAACCCCTGCGGCTTTGGTTAACCCTAAACCCCTTGTGGCTGCGGTTAAAGAATTCTTTGGTTCTTCCCAACTATCCCAATTTATGGATCAAACCAATCCTTTAGCAGAATTGACCCATAAACGTCGGATTTCAGCCCTAGGTCCCGGTGGACTCACCAGAGAACGGGCGGGCTTCGCCGTGCGAGATATTCACCCCTCTCACCATGGACGGATTTGTCCAGTAGAAACCCCTGAAGGACCTAACGCTGGACTTATCGGTTCATTGGCAACTTATGCACGGGTAAATGACTACGGATTCATTGAGACACCTTACTTTAAAGCTGAAAATGGTCGAGTTCGTCGAGATTTGCCCCCAGTTTATTTAACAGCCGATGAAGAAGACGACCTACGGGTTGCCCCCGGTGATGTGGGAACAGAAGAAGACGGTACGATTATGGGAGACATTATTGCTATTCGTTATCGTCAGGAATTTTCGACCACTACCCCAGATCAAGTGGATTATGTAGCGGTTTCCCCCGTACAGATTGTTTCTGTGGCAACGTCTTTAATTCCCTTCCTCGAACACGACGATGCGAACCGTGCCTTAATGGGGTCAAATATGCAGCGTCAAGCCGTTCCCCTGTTGCGGCCAGAACGTCCCTTGGTGGGAACAGGTTTAGAAGCCCAAGCTGCAAGGGATTCAGGGATGGTAATTGTTTCAAGAACCCATGGGATAGTGACCTATGTAGATGCGGATATTGTCAAAGTACAAGTAACCGATCCCCAAACAGGAGAACCCACGGGGCAAAAACTTGAATATGAACTACAGAAATATCAACGGTCTAACCAAGATACTTGTTTGAATCAGCGTCCTCTAGTTGACCAAGGAGAGGATGTTGTCCCCGGACAAGTCTTAGCCGACGGTTCAGCCACAGAAGGGGGAGAATTAGCCCTTGGACAGAACATTGTGGTGGCCTATATGCCGTGGGAAGGTTATAACTATGAAGACGCTATTTTAATTAGCGAACGGCTGGTGTACGACGACGTTTATACCACCATCCACGTTGAAAAATTTGAAATTGAAGCCCGTCAAACCAAACTTGGCCCTGAAGAAATTACCCGTGAAATTCCCAATGTAGGGGAAGATGCCCTGCGTAACCTAGATGAACAGGGAATCATTCGTATTGGGGCTTGGGTGGAATCAAGCGATATTTTAGTGGGGAAAGTAACCCCAAAAGGAGAATCAGACCAACCCCCCGAAGAAAAACTCTTACGGGCGATTTTCGGTGAAAAAGCGCGGGATGTACGGGATAACTCCTTGCGTGTTCCCAACGGTGAAAAAGGCCGCGTTGTTGATGTGCGAGTCTTTACCCGTGAGAAAGGGGATGAATTACCCCCAGGGGCGAATATGGTCGTTCGGGTTTATGTGGCGCAAAAGCGAAAAATCCAAGTAGGGGATAAAATGGCGGGTCGTCACGGCAATAAAGGGATTATTTCTCGTATTCTCCCCATCGAAGATATGCCCTATCTACCCGATGGCCGTCCCGTTGATATTGTACTAAACCCCTTGGGTGTTCCCTCTCGAATGAACGTGGGACAAGTCTTTGAATGTCTCTTAGGTTGGGCAGGTGAAAACTTAGGCGTACGTTTTAAAGTAACGCCTTTTGACGAAATGTACGGGGCAGAAGCCAGTCGGGAAACGGTTCACGGCTTATTGGAAGATGCAGCCAAAAAACCCGCTAAAGATTGGGTTTATACCACCAAACACCCCGGAAAAATCACCGTATATGACGGACGAACTGGTGAACCCTTTGATCGCCCTGTAACGGTCGGGATGGCCTATATGTTAAAGCTGGTTCACCTTGTAGATGACAAGATTCATGCTCGTTCAACTGGTCCTTACTCTTTGGTAACACAGCAACCCTTGGGTGGAAAAGCCCAACAAGGGGGACAGCGTTTTGGAGAAATGGAGGTTTGGGCGTTAGAAGCTTACGGGGCAGCCTATACCTTGCAAGAGCTACTAACGGTTAAATCTGACGATATGCAGGGGCGTAACGAAGCCTTAAACGCCATTGTGAAAGGGAAACCCATTCCTCGCCCGGGGACACCAGAGTCCTTTAAGGTACTCATGCGAGAATTGCAGTCCTTGGGGTTAGATATTGCCGTTCATAAGGTAGGAACGGCTGAGGATGACTACCAAGACATAGAGGTAGATTTAATGGTAGATAACCAACGCCGCGCACCCAATCGTCCGACTTATGAATCTCTGTCTCAAGGGGCAGAAACGGAAGAAGAGGAAACTTAAGGTGTGAGGTGTGAGGTTTTTATCTTGCCAAACCTAATACCTAGAACCTAATACCTAGAACCTAATACCTAGAACCTGAATATGACTTTCTACAACCAAATTGTCGATAAAAAAGGCTTAAAAAAACTGATTGCTCAAGCCTATCGCCTCTACGGATCAGCCCTATGTTCTCAAATGGCGGATAAACTCAAAGATTTGGGCTTTGGTTACGCCACCAGAGCTGCTGTCTCCATTAGTGTTGATGATCTTAGTATTCCTCCCACCAAAGGCGGAATGCTAGAGAGTGCTGAACAAGAAATTCGTACCACCGAAAGTCGTTATGCTAAAGGGGAGATTACTGAGGTAGAACGATTTCAAAAGGTAATTGATACTTGGAATGGGACATCAGAAGCCCTCAAAGATGAAGTGGTGCGAAACTTCAGGGAAACCGATCCCCTTAATTCCGTCTATATGATGGCATTCTCTGGGGCAAGGGGGAATTTGAGCCAAGTTCGTCAGTTGGTGGGAATGCGGGGCTTAATGGCAGATCCGCAAGGAGAAATTATCGATATTCCCATTAAAACCAACTTCCGAGAAGGATTAACCGTCACAGAATACGTTATTTCCTCCTATGGGGCGCGAAAAGGACTGGTAGATACCGCTTTAAGAACGGCAGACTCTGGTTATTTAACCCGTCGTCTGGTGGATGTGTCCCAAGATATGATTGTTCGGGAAGTGGATTGTGGCACAGAACGGAGCGTTACCCTCGTGCCGATGAAAGAAGGCGATCGCACCTTAATTCCCCTCTCAGATCGCCTAATGGGACGTTTATTGGCGGAAGATGTGGTCGTTAATGGAGAAGTGATTGCCCAACGAAATGACTGTTGTGACGAAGCCTTAGCCGAGAAAATTGGGGCGGCGGTAGATGTGGTGAAAGTGCGATCACCCCTAACTTGTGAAGCAGCGCGATCGGTTTGTCAACATTGTTATGGCTGGAGTTTAGCCCATGGGACTCCTGTTGATATGGGAGAAGCGGTAGGAATTATTGCCGCCCAGTCCATCGGTGAACCCGGTACCCAGTTAACCATGCGGACGTTCCATACTGGGGGCGTGTTTACGGGGAAAGTGGCAGATATCGTCAAAGCCCCGGCGGTGGGAACGGTTAAATGGGGTAAAAAGCTCAGTACCCGTAAAACTCGGACTCGTCACGGGGATGATGCCCATATTGTGGAAATGTCAGGGGATATCGTTTGGACTCCTCAAGGCAAAGGAAAATCAAAATCTTTTGCTTTAACGGCCGGTTCTCTTATTTTTGTTTCAGAAGGGGATACGGTTGAAGCGGAACAACTGATTGCTGAAATTACCTCCGCCAAGGTACAAAAAACAGAACGGGCAACCAAGGATGTAACGGCTAATTTACCCGGTGAGGTGATCTTTGATGAATTAGTCGTAGAAGATAAGACGGATCGACAGGGGAATATTACTAAAATTGCACAACGGGCAGGTTTGATCTGGATTTTACAGGGAGATGTGTATAATTTGCCCCCCGGTGCTGAACCTTTGGTGGAAAACGGTGCAGAAGTTGAAGAAGGCTCGGTTTTAGCCAAAACCAAGCTAGTTACCGCCAACGGAGGGGTGGTTCGCCATACAGAAGGCAGTCGGGAGATTGATATTATCACCGCCAGTGTTCTTTTAGATCAAGCCAAGGTGAAACTAGAAACGGGTGCCGGACGGGAACAATACATTATTGAAACCGCCCAAGGACAACGGTTTATGCTCAAAACCACCCCCGGCACGAAAGTTCCCAATCATGCGATCGTCGCAGAGATGGCGGAAGAACGCTATCGGACAGCAACTGGCGGAATGCTACGTTACGGCGGCGTAGAGGTGGCCAAAGGGTCTCGTAAACAGGGCTATGAAATTACAAAAGGGGGATCTTTGTTGTGGATTCCTGAAGAAACCCACGAGGTTAATAAGGATAGTTCCTTGTTATTGGTTGATAACGGCAAATATGTAGAAGCTGGCACCGAAGTGGTAAAAGACATCTTCTGCCAATCGGCTGGTGTGGTGGAAGTGGTGGAAAAGAACGGCATCTTACGGGAAATTATCGTTAAGCCGGGGGAATTCCATCTCGATGTTGATCCCGATTTACCCTTGGAAGACGGTCAGATTGTGCAACCCGGCACAGAAATATTACCCGGTGTCACCGTTGAATCTCTCCATCAACTAGAATGGGTGGAAAGCGAGGAAGATGGGATCGGCTTACTGCTTCGCCCAGTAGAAGAATATGTCGTCTCTGATGAACCCTCTGCCCCCTCTCAAGGGTCAATTAATGAAGACGGGGGACGTAATATTGAACTACGCTCAGTACAAAGACTCTTTTACAAAGATGGGGAACGGGTTAAGTCTGTCGAAGGCTGTCAATTATTGAGTACCCAATTGGTGCTAGAAATTACCGCCGAAGAAGAGGAAAGCGTCATCCATTTAACCGCCGACATTGAACTAGAAAATGATGAAGCAGAAGACTGTCAACGGTTACAGTTAGTAATTCTCGAATCCCTGATTTTACGGCGAGATATTGATACCGATCCCTATGGCGGACTGGTGGAAACCCGTATTTTAGTAGAAGATGGGCAAATGATTGCTAAAGGGGCAGAAGTCGCCCGAACCGAAATTCAAGCGAAAGAAGCGGGACAAGTTCGGGGGATTAAAAGCGGTATCGAATCTATCCGACGGATTTTAGTGGTTCGTGACAGCGATAAAGAGACTATCACCGTGAGTGAAAAGCCCTCGAAAACCCTAGATGATTATGTGGTACAAGGAGAAGCGATCGCTCCTGATGTGTTAGTTCCCGAATCTGGACGTTTAGTAGGGGTTAACGAGACAGATGAAGGCTATGAGGTGGTTTTACGCTTAGGTCGTCCTTATCGGATATCAGCTGGTGCCGTACTGCACATTGACGATGGGGATCTGGTACAACGGGGGGATAATTTGGTTCTCTTGGTGTTTGAACGGTCTAAAACGGGGGATATTATCCAAGGGTTGCCCCGAATTGAAGAATTATTGGAAGCCCGTAAGCCCAAAGAAGCCTGTATCTTGGCTAAAGCCCCCGGTACTTGTCAAGTGGAATATCAATCCGATGATTCGACAGATATTAAGATTGTAGAAGCTGAGGGAATGGTGAGTGAGTATGCAGTTTTGATGGGACGTAGCTTACTGGTTTCTGATGGTCAAACGGTTAATGCGGCGGATGCCCTCACCGATGGACCTGCTAACCCCCACGAAATTCTAGAGATTTTCTTTAACTATTATCTCGAAGAAAAGGGGTGTTATGAAGCGTCTTTGGCTGCGTTGGAGAAAGTTCAACAATTCTTAGTCGATCAGGTACAACAAGTGTATCAGTCTCAAGGTATTGATATTTCTGATAAACACATTGAAGTGATTGTACGTCAGATGACCAGCAAGGTACGGATCGATGATGGAGGTGACACTACTATGTTACCCGGTGAATTGTTGGAATTGCGCCAAGTAGAACAGGTGAATGAAGCTATGTCTATTACGGGGGGCGCACCGGCTCGTTATACCCCCGTTTTGTTGGGGATTACTAAGGCTTCTCTTAATACTGATAGCTTTATTAGTGCAGCGAGTTTCCAAGAAACCACCCGTGTCTTAACAGAAGCAGCCATTGAGGGTAAATCTGATTGGCTACGGGGACTCAAGGAAAACGTCATTATTGGTCGTTTAATTCCGGCAGGAACAGGATTCCACTCTCAAGATGAGATCAATGGGGAAAATGGCGAAGATTATGGCAGTCGTTCCTACAACGAAGATGAATCAAGTGGTAAGGACAAGGCTGCGGCTGCAACGAAAGTTGACCCGATACCACCTCGTCTGGACTTAGAGGAAGATGAAGACATGATTTTGGATGATAACATCGCTCGTGCTTACACTAAAGCGGATTTAGAGTCTGAACCAGAGGTGGATCTTTCCATTAATGATGAAGATGATTTGGACAACGGGGATGATGAAGATTAGGTGATTTCCAATAGAGAATTTACCTCTTTTTTCGATTGTTACCCCCTTTTTAAGGAGAGGGGGTATCACTTATAGCTCAATCAGCGATTAGCGATCAGCACCTCACTTCTTAAGATTAATAAACGTGAGTTGACAAAACCGAAGATTAAACTCTTTAATCAGTCATCTTTATTCCATGTTCTCGTTTAAACTTGCTAATTGCTTCTATTAACTCATCAGATGATTCTTCAGTAATCATATAGGCTTTAAATTCTTCACCTTGACTCAAATAGTCCGCATAAGCAGGACTTAAATAAGGTAAATAATCCTCATTTTTAGCAATATGAATTTCAAAAAAAGCCACTCTGACGGCTCTCGAATAAGCAGATAGTAATTCAGGACTCGGTAACTGTAAACTAGGAATCATATTCATAATTTTACTCGTTCCCCCATCCACCTGAGAAAAATCAATATGTGCTTGTCCTTCTTCTAAAAAGAGATAGCGAGGGGTTGCTGTTAACCAAGGAAAAGAGCGAACTTGTTCAAATACAAAAGGAGTCGCAGGATCATAACTTCCTGCCCCAATTCCTACTGAAATATCAATATTACTCATTCCCTCTTTACCTAAAATACTAGCATTAACTGGATTTGTTGCAATGACTGCTTTTATTCTTTCATCTCGAAAATCATAAGTTTTTCTCTCTAATTTTAAGGCTCGACACTGTAAGAGTAATGCCGTATTTAACGCTCTTAATTGACTCGCACAATCTTCTTCTAACTGCTCAAAGTTAGGAATTTGTGCATTACTTGATACAGCTAAAGCGGTATAACTCCCAAAAGAATGACCCCACATTCCGACATTTTCTAAGTCCAATCTTCCGTCAAATTCACTCTTATTACGTCGCTCTAATTCATCGATAGTATAACGAATATCAAGGGGACGATTAATAAACTCATTAACATCAGAAATATCCCGATGATAACCTTCTTTAAACTCCTGAGCATAAATATCATCACTCCCCGGATGTTGGGGTAAAACCACCACAAAACCATAACTAGCAAGGTGTTTTGCTTTCTCTGCGTGATCAGAAGGTTGTGCAGTTAAACCATGGGAAATAACAACAACAGGGTTTTTTCCCTCCCTCCATTGAGTCGGCTGATAAACTAATACATAAAATTTGCGATCGCGTTTGGTATCTACTAAATCCCATCTCGTTTCTTTAACACTAAATTGACCCTTTTCTCGTATATCGGGAAGTTGACTAAAATCAATGGGAGGAGATTGTTCTATTTCTTGAGCAGATAATTCTGCTACTTCTGTTGCAAACTCCTTAGTAGCATCAGCAATCAATTGAAAGCTTTTTCCTAAAATAACAGCTTGTCTAAGATCAATTGAAGCATTAACTCCTAATTTTTTGAAGAAGTTCAATAAGGTTAATCCTTCGGGATCAAATGCTGCTTGTACTAAAGCACCTCTGATGGCAAACTTACCATTACCTCCTCCTTGAATATTGATCACCTTACCTACTAAATCTAATAAACGTTCTCCTTCATCGGTATTTAACAAACGAGATAAAATAACAGGGTTAACGGCTATTTTCTTGTTTAACGCTTCTCGGAATAATGCTTGTTCTTCAGGAGACAGTTTGACAAACCGTAAATAAAAAGCTAACTCCTTATCAATTGTTCCGTCCTTAGCGAAAGTTTCTAATGATTCAACTGATAAGGACTCGCTAATGGAGTCATAGACAAAGTAAATTTCTTCAGCCGATTTAACAGGTAAACAAACAGTCAAAGTGGATAAAACACTGACCAGCACTCCACTTATCATTTTTCGTGGTTGAAGGAAGGGAAAGGAGATGTCAGTTAACATAATAAAGTAAGATTTGAGTATAATAGTTGAGAAAATATAGCCCCATCCAAAACTGTTAGGACATATAAGATTTGGGGGAAAGGGAACAGGGAACAAAAAAAATCCCTAATCTTGTTTTATACTGCTATAGTTTAGCATTGTTTAAAACTGATTTACAATCCCTTATCGATTAATAAGAGAGGTTACTTAAAGATTCTTTACAGCTAAAACATCTAATTTTTGACTTTTTGTGCATTAAGAAATGATAGCCTTATAATGGTAGGGAAGCGAAAACTTGAATAACAGACAATGACAGAACGAGAATTTGAAGTCATTACCCGTCAGCTAGACCGTCTAGAAGACAAAATTGATGGTATAGAACTAGAAAATCAACTGTTATCTGACAGATTAGAATTGTATCGCCAAACAGGAGAGGCACAAATTCGCTCCATTGAAGCACAAACTCAGTCAATTAGGGCTGAAGTCGAAGCCTTTCAAACCGCCAGTCAACAGCAAATGGAAACTTTTCAATCTTCAGTTAATCAACAAATCGAAGCCTTTCAAGATGCGAATAAGCAACAAATTGAAGCCTTTCAAGATGCGAATAAGCAACAGTTAAATGTTTCTTTAGGGGTGTTAGTTACAGCAGCTATTACTATTGTGGTGAGTGTGGTTTTAGGAATGCAGTAAGTTAATCAGAATGTCAGTAGATGGACAAGTCTGGTTTGGGATACTCTCTTGCTTTAATTAGAGCATTTCCTAATTTTTTACATGACTTTACAGGGTTTTTGTTATTTAATACTGATTAATATTGCGTTATTTCGGTTAATGATTAAGTAATGCTTAACTTAGGTAGCTCTTTTGGCATAACGATTTGCCCAAGGATTTGCTGTGATTCCGTGGGCGATAATGCTTAAAAGAACAGTACCTGTAACAGTGGCTGTTATGATCTCGCCATTGGGCAAATTCTTATTCAAGACAATAACAGCAAAGACAATACTTGCTAGTCCTCGTGGTCCAAACCATCCCATAAAAAGCTTACTTTCAAGGTCTAAAGAAATTCCCGCTAAACATAATAAAACGGGGACAATTCGCACCACAGTTAAGCTTAAAATAGCATAAAAAAGAATTGAAATGCTCAATGAACTCAGGGTTTGAGCAACCACAATTGCCCCAAATGTTACCCAAGTCATCAAAGACATGGCATCACCAATTCCTTCAGATACCCTTAACAGTTCATGCTTATAAACTTTAATCATACTGCCTAATAAAAGTCCCCCAACAAAAGATGCAATAAAGCCACTTCCCCCTAAACTTTGTGCGGTGGCGAAACAGGTAAATGCGATCGCAGGAATGGCAATTTGTCGCCATGTTTCTGTTAACCAATTCTGTTTAATGG
>JBFRWB010000079.1:0-5135 GCA_051439375.1 Microcystaceae cyanobacterium | reverse complement strand
TCTGGATAGAGGCGTTGCCGAAGGCACAGCGAAGCTGCCCGCTTGTTGGGAACACTTTTCTTTCTACCACACTTGCCTCTATTCGTCACCCTATAAGGCTTTCAGCCTTCCTTGTCCCCCCTTCAGAGTGTCAACTTAAGGGCTGACAAGCTGATGGGTTAAGTATTTGGACTATTATGCGCAGCGCAATGCGGATTCCTTCGAGATCGCTTTATTACTCAAGCCCGAAGGGCTTTAATAATGGACGATCATCTCTACTTAAAGGTACTTTAACAACAAAAAAGTTGCTAAACATGGGATAAGATGGTCATAGGTGGGGTCAAAGAAGAAATTAATTATCCATTGAGTTTACCCTGCCACTAACTTGATTATTGAACAAAAAGCTATGAATACCTCAAGTATCGACAAAATTGAACCAGATACCTATCTAAACAATCTATTAAACCAATTTAAAGCCAATTCTTCGGTGATTGAAGCAGATTTTATCACCACCTTGCAAAAAAATGCCCTCTCTCAAGTCAAAGAGTTAACCCTTCCGACGCAACGGGAAGAAGAATGGCAATTTACCAATTTATCGGCACTATATAAGCATCAGTTTCAAATAGCTCAACCTTTCAGCGTTAATCCCGACGCTTTACCCCGTTTTGTCCTTCATGAATCCATGAATAGCCGTATTGTCTTTGTTAATGGTGTCTATTCTCCTGAATTGTCAGACACTTATGCACTACCTGATGGGGTATTCGTAGGGAATCTAGAACAATTGTCAGACGTACAAAAAGGCAAACTTGTCAAGTATCTAGGACAACAAAAAGGAAATTTAGATATTTTTGTCGCTTTGAATACTGTTTCGTTAAGAGATGTTGCAATTATTTGGGCAACACCTAACACAGTTATTGATAAGCCTATTCATGTACTATGGTTATCTGTTCCTAGTGAAACCCCTAGTTTAAGTCAACCTAGAACTTTAATTGTCGGGGAAAATAGTTCTAAATTAAGTATCATAGAAGAATATAAATCTGTTAACTCGAACTGTATTGATTTACCTTCAGATAAACCCTATTTTAATAACAGTGTCACAGAAGTTTATTTACATGATAATGCTCAATTAAATCATACGAATTTGCAGCAAGAATCTCCCAATGGGGTACATATTGGCAAAACGGCTGTCTCCCAAGGACGTGATAGCATCTATACTGAAAATGAACTGAGCTTAGGTAGTCAACTCCATCGCCATACCATTGAGATTTGGCAAGCAGGAGAGCAAATTAGCACCTACCTTAACGGTTTAACCGTCATTAAGGGCAAACAAATTGCCGATACCCATAGCGCAGTTTATTTAACTGCCCCTCACAGTACAGTTAACCAGTTACACAAGTACATTTTAGATGATCAAGCCCAAGGAGTTTTCAATGGCAAAATATTTGTTCCGAAAGCAGCCCAACTTACGAATGCGTCTCAGTTGAATCGTAACTTGCTTCTTTCCCCAAAAGCCAGAATTAACACTAAACCAGAATTACAAATTACGGCGGACAACGTAAAGTGTTCTCATGGTGCGACAGTGAGTCAATTAGAAGCAGATGAGCTATTTTACCTGCAAAGTCGGGGCTTAAATGAAACAGATGCTCGAAATCTTTTAATTGATGCCTTTGCTGCCGAGATTCTTGACTGTATTCCCCTTCAGTCTATCCGACAACGGATAGCTCAATGTGTAGCCTGTCGTACATTCGACAGTGACCAGTGATCAGTGATCAGTAATTAAGTTAACAGTGATACAGTTCATCATTCAATCTGAAACCTGAAACCTAATACCTAGTACCTGAAACCTAAGATTATGCTAATCCAAGAAAAACCCCTTGCCCTAAAAGTTCGTAACGATTTCCCCATCCTTAACCAAGAAGTTAACGGAAAACCCCTCGTTTATCTAGATAATGCAGCGACATCCCAAAAACCTGTCAGTGTTTTAAAGGCAATGCAGTCCTATTATGAGCTAGATAACGCAAACGTGCATCGAGGGGCGCATAGTCTTAGTATTCGGGCGACAGAAGCCTATGAAGGGGCAAGAGATAAGGTAGCTGCCTTTATTAATGCGTCATCCCGTCAAGAGATTATCTATACCCGAAACGCCAGTGAAGCCATTAATATTGTTGCTTATAGTTGGGGCTTAGAAAATCTTAAAGAAGGAGACGAAATCATTACAACCGTGATGGAACACCACAGCAATCTTGTTCCTTGGCAGATTATTGCTAAAAAAACAGGTGCTGTACTTAAATTTGTCGGTTTAACCCCCGAAGAAACCTTTGATTTTGAACAGTATCAGTCTCTACTCTCAGAGAAAACCAAATTAGTTACCGTTGTCCATGTCTCTAATACCTTGGGTAATGTGAATCCTGTTGAAGAAATTACCAGATTAGCCCATGAAAACGGTTCTAAAGTGCTGATTGATGCTTGTCAAAGCGTCCCCCATCAAAAAATCGATGTTCAGGCTTTAAACTGTGACTGGTTAGTAGCCAGTGGACATAAAATGTGTGCGCCGACGGGAATTGGGTTTCTCTACGGGAAGCAAGCTATTTTAGAAGAAATGCAGCCCTTTTTAGGGGGTGGAGAAATGATTAATGAGGTTTTCCTTGATCATTTCACCTGTGGCGAGTTACCCCATAAGTTTGAAGCAGGTACACCCGCTATTGCAGAAGCCATTGGGTTAGGGGCGGCCATTGACTATTTAAACCAGATAGGAATGGATACAATTCACGCTTATGAAGGAGAATTAACAGCCTATTTGTTTAAAAAATTAGCAGATGTGCCTAAAGTTCGGATCTATGGCGTAAAACCTGATGAAAATGGCCAAGGACGGGCAGCTTTAGCCGCCTTTAATGTAGAGGGACTCCATGCCAGTGACTTAGCAACCTTACTGGATCATGAAGGCATTGCGATCCGTTCTGGTCATCATTGTACCCAACCATTGCACCGTTTATTCAATGCGTCGGGCAGTGTGCGAGGGAGTTTGTATTTCTACAATACCCATGAGGAAATTGATCTATTTGTCAAAGCGTTGCAGGAAACGATTGATTTCTTTGGGGAAATGATGGAATAGTCCATTTCTTAATTCCGATTAGGCGGAAAGATTGGAGGGCGATCGCTTGGCCGATGACGGTTAAAGAGTTGACTTAAAGCCTCATCCGCCCTTTGATCTACCACATAAATTTCATTAGGCGATCGGCTGATATATTGACTGTAAGCAGACGTTAAATAGGGCGCAAAGGCTTCATCCCCAAGGAGATGTCGTTCAAAAAAGGCAATCGTATAAATATTGGCATATTTATCTAAAATATCTTGTTTGGGAAAGGTAAGGTGTTCAAACCCATCAAACATTGCTTGAGTTTGGGCATCGAGTCGAGTAAAGTTAACATGAGCTTGGCCTCTGACAAGGGCAAGATATTTTGCTTCACTTCCTGCCCAAACAAATGCCCGTAATTGTTCAATAGCGGCGGGTGTGGCAGGATCACTACTTCCTGCTGCAAAAGCCACAGGAATCTTTAAATTTTTAAGTCCTTCTGCCCCAAAAATATCACCTGCTACTGGATTTAAGGTCAAAATGGCTTTGACTCGTTCATCTTTTAAGTTAATCTGTCGGGCTTGAGGGGATAAGTCTAAGGCACGACATTGTAATAGTAAAGCAACATTAACACTCCATTGATCCCGACGACAAACGGTTTCTAAGTGATCAAAATTGAGGGTTGCGCCTCCTAAAGCCAACATATTGTACCCACCAAAAGAATGTCCAGCTACGCCCACCTTGTTTAACTGTAATCTTCCGGCAAATTCTGCCTGATTCCGCCGTTCTAACTCATCAATGACGTAACTTACGTCTAAAGGTCGATTAATAAACTCATCTATGTCAAAGACTTCTCTGGATAAGCCTGTCAGTAGGGCTTCAATTTGTTGGGAGTCACTGCCAATATGTTGGGGTAAGACAGCAAGATAGCCATAAGAGGCTAAATGTTGCCCCCAATGGTCAAAATCTTCAGGACGAGACGCTAAACCATGGGAAATGATAATAACAGGGGTTTTCTCCCCTCGCCAGCGTTGAGGTTGATAAACGATCGCATTAAAGGTACGATTTCGTTTAGGATCGGTTAAAGTCCAAGTTTTTCGGGCTGAGACTCCATAATTTCCTGCTTGGTTTAAGTCAGGCAAACTAGAAAAGTCAAAACTCTCATTTTTAGCTGCTTCTGTACTTAAACGCTGCATTTCTTCGGTTAATAGTCTTGTTCCTTGATCCAATTGTTCAATTAAACGGGCTGCGCTTTGAATTCCTTCTAAATCAAACTGCATATTCGTGGGTAATTGACGAAGAAAGTTCATTAGCGTTAATCCTTCCTCTTTGTCTAAAGCTGCTGTGATTAATGCCCCTCGAATCGCAAATTTTCCGTTTCTCCCGCCTTGAATTTGGAATAAGTACCCCATACGGTTTAAAAGGTCTTCTCCTAAAGAACTATTGAAAAAACGGGCAATATAAACCGGATTTTCCAGTTCTACTCGTTTATTTAAAGCCTCTCGAAAAGCCGTCTGCTGTTCAACGTTAGCGTTAGCAACTCGGAAATAAAAGCCTAAATCTTGGTTAACTTCCCCTGTTTGAGCAAATTCTTCTAAGGATTCAATCCCTAAAGATAAATTGAGCGGGCCTAGGATAAAAAATAGGCGTTCTGCTGCACTGAGGGGCAAAGCAGTTGAAACCGATAAGGTAATACTTAAACTAATAGAAGTTAAGAAACGGTGTATTTTTAGGAACATACTTTAACCCTACCCAATCAAAAAAAGTTAAACGTCTGGACTGAAATGTTCTCTTAATTTTGCTTCCTGCTCATTAGAAAGATTAGACCGAATTAATTCAGCTTTCATGTCCCCAAGAGACTCTTCTACTTTGTCTAAGGTTACATCACCTGTTAACAAAAAAAGAGCCGATGTCCCTTCTGTTACTTTAGTTTGAATGTCCTTAATAAAATCATCGTTAATGCCATAATCTTTTAGAGAACCACTAAATGCTCCCATAGAAGCCCCAACTGCTACGCCTAAAATAGGACAGAAAAAAATCAATCCAAATAATAGCCCCCAAAATGCTCCATCTAATGCTCCCA
>JBFRWB010000078.1:0-9003 GCA_051439375.1 Microcystaceae cyanobacterium | reverse complement strand
CTTTGGACGTTTAATCTTCCAATATGCGTCATTCAACAACAGCCGTTCTTTACACTTCTTCTTAGGTGCATGGCCTGTAATCGGTATCTGGTTCACCGCAATGGGTGTATCTACCATGGCCTTCAACCTCAACGGTTTCAACTTCAACCAGTCCATTCTAGACTCACAAGGTCGTGTAATCGGAACCTGGGCTGACGTATTAAACCGTGCAGGAATCGGAATGGAAGTAATGCACGAGCGTAATGCTCACAACTTCCCCTTAGATTTAGCGTCTGCTGAGTCTGTACCTGCTCCTGCTATCAATGGCTAATCATTTCCTTTGATGACAATTGAATAGTAAATACAAAAGGCTCTCTCAGTAATGAGAGGGCTTTTTGTTATATTGGATTTAAGTATTATAGAATCTTTATTTAGCCGTAATTGGTCAAAAGGAACAACAACAAAGCAACAAGAAACAGAAGAAGCAAGCTAATTGAATCTCTTTCCATATTAACTGTTAATTGCTAACGGAAATAACAGTTTACCAAGCTCTAGGTTGAAACTGATCATCATGAAGTAGCGCAGCGCAACGGTTTCCCCTGTTTGTGCTAACACAAATAAATCTTTTTTTGCACTTAACAATCAGTTTCTTTTTTTCTTCGACTAACTCAGCGAGAAATTTCCATACATCATCGGGTGTTATTGCCATAGCTATTTAATGTTTAAGGTAAACAGAATATATTTATCCTAACTTTTTTTCTGTGTATAGAATTATCAAACTTCTCTTTTTCCTAAATACTCTTTAACAAGTTTGACAATTTTTTGACTCGCCGTACCATCTCCAAAAGGATTAATTGCAGTGGCCATTGTTTGATAAGCATCATTATTATCAAGTAAATTGCTGGCTGTTTCTAAGATCGTTTGAGGATTTGTTCCTACTAATTTGGCTGTTCCTGCGGTAACTGCTTCTGGCCGTTCGGTGGTTTCTCTTAATACTAAAACAGGTTTTCCTAAACTGGGAGCTTCTTCTTGTAATCCCCCTGAATCAGTTAACAATAAGTAACAACGTTGAATCGCACCGACTAAATTACTATAGTCTAACGGTTCTGTTAAAAAGACTCTAGGATGTTGTTCTAATGCTTTTTGAATCGGATTGCGTACTGTTGGATTCCGATGAAGGGGTAATAACAAAGCGGTATCAGGAAATTGTTTAAGAATTAACTCAAATCCTTGGAGAATATTTTGTAACGGTTCTCCCCAATTTTCCCGACGATGAACTGTTGCTAATAAGACTCGATACTTGTCCCAATTTAACCCTTCAATGTCGCAACTGGGTTGATTTTGAGCAACAGTTAATAACGCATCAATAACTGTATTTCCCGTTAAATGAATCCTTCCTGTTACATCAGAACGTTTAAGGTTTTCCACTGCTTTTTGGGTGGGTGCAAAGTTTAATTGACTAATTTGGGAGATTAATCGGCGATTTGCTTCTTCTGGATAGGGATTATATATATTATCCGTTCTTAACCCCGCTTCCACATGACCAATGGGAATTTGTTGATAAAACGCTTCTAACGCAGCAGCAAACGCAGTGGTGGTATCCCCTTGCACAATGACCAATTTAGGGTTAATTTCCTTGTAAACTTCTTCTAACCCCTTTAAACTACGGCCAGTGATGTCCGTTAGGGTTTGTTTCGGTTGCATAATTTTGAGGTCTTCGTCTGCTGTCAGGTCAAATAATTGCATCACCTGCGCCACCATTTCCCGATGTTGACCTGTCAGAATGGTATAAGGACGAAAATCAGGGGATTCTTGGAACGCTTGAATGACAGGTGCAAGTTTGATGGCCTCTGGACGAGTTCCCAAAGTGATACAGATAGGGATGGGGGTTACAGTCATAATCCTAAACCGTTAAGGAGTTAAGGATTTAGTATAACAGTGAGCAGTTATCATTGTATTCAGATAAAAGGTTACTGAATATGAATTTTGAATGGGATGACCCTAAAAATTTAAGCAATATTGACAAGCATGGAATCTCTTTTGAAGAAGTGAAATCCATTTTTACTGATTCACAAGCTATCATCACTGAAGATTCTCGTTATGAATACGGTGAGATTTGATATGTTATAGTAGGGGAGCTCTATTTAAAAACTGCCATCAAAATATTGTGGCAGTGGTCGTTTAAGCCCTATTTAGTTAGTTGGTTCAAAAATCACGCAAAGGCTCAAAGCTATGAGGCTTTGATCAATGATGTATTAGAAAGTTATGTAAAACATCAAGAAAAACGTTAAGAATTCGATTATTTCGATCTTTTTCAACAGGTTCAAATCAATACTTGATCGATCTATGGGAGATTCATCATCTTTTTTTGATAATTGCTAGAGAAGATTTTGAATCTCTTCTGCTGCATCTGCTAATTATGGAGATGTTTATTATGATAGAATAATCACAAAATAAACAATGCTATTTTTATATTAATGCCATACGCTATCGACTTTGGAACTAGCAACACAGTAATTACTCGCCTTAACCCAGTAACCAATGAAGGTGAAGTCATAAATATCGCCGATTTTAGCCAACAATTAGGGAATAATCCGCCTCTTATTCCTAGTTTACTCTATGTCCAACAAGCGCAAGAGAACCAGATTTTATTAGGTCAGATGATTCGAGATCAAGGACTCGACTTAAGGAATGATGCTCGTTTCTTTCAAGGATTTAAACGGGGAATTGGAGCATCTATTCAAGGATTCTTGCCTGAATTAGATGGGACGCAACTTAGTTTTGAAAAGGTCGGAGAATTCTTTTTAAGCACCTTAATTGAACAATTAATAACTACAGAAAAAGAATTAGATTCCCTGATTTTAACTGTACCAGTGGATAGTTTTGAAGTTTATCGCAATTGGTTAGGTCAACTTTGTCAACAATGGTCAGTTAAACAATTTCGTATTGTCGATGAACCAACGGCCGCAGCATTAGGTTACGAAGAAATTAAAAATGATATTGTTTTAGTTATGGATTTTGGTGGCGGAACATTAGATTTTGCTTTAGTTGATTTAGAGATAGGAAATAATGTTCAAACTCAAGGATTTATTTTAAAATGGGGAGAAAAATTCTTTGGTCAAGATTCAGCACAGAAACAGAAAACAGCAAGAGTCTTAGGAAAAGCAGGAACAAATTTAGGCGGAAGTGATATTGATAACTGGTTAGTGGATTATTTTGCTAAAACCCAAGGATTAGTAAAAACCAGCTTAACAACCCGTTTAGCAGAAAGATTAAAAATAAAATTATCCTCTCAAACCGAAGCAACCGAAGTTTATTTTAATGATCAAACCCTCGATAGTTATGAGTTAAGTTTAGATCAAAACCAATTGGAAACTATCTTAGAAGAGAATGACTTTTTTACCAAACTAGACGATTTAATGACCCAAGTTTTGCAACAGGGACGACGCAATGGCATCGAAAAAGATAATATTGATAAAGTCTTATTAGTGGGAGGAAGTACTCAAATTCCTGCGGTCAAAAACTGGATTCAACAGTATTTTGATGAAGCAAAAGTTAAAAGCGATCGCCCTTTTACTGCCATTGCTCAAGGTGCGTTAAAATTAGCGCAAGGAATGGAATTAAAAGATTTCCTTTATCATAGTTATGGAATTCGCTATTGGGATCGACGCAAAAATTCCCATCAATGGCATTCTATTATTAAAGCAGGACAACCCTATCCCATGTTCAACCCCGTTGAATTATTTTTAGGTGCATCTATTGAAAATCAACCGAGTATTGAATTAATCATTGGGGAATTAGGAGAACAAAGTAATGCTAATGAAGTTTATTTTGATGGCGATCGCTTAATTACTCGTTCTTTCTCAACAGGAGAAAAGAATGTAATTCCTTTAAATGATCGAGACGGTGCAAGAACAATTGCCACATTAAACCCGTTAGGCAATCCGGGTAAAGATCGTTTAAAGTTACAATTTCGGATCGATGAGTCTAAATTTTTACGCTTAACCATTACAGATTTGTTAACTCAAGAACGTTTACTCGATCAACAGATTGTGACTCAATTAAGTTAACGTGAGTTCGACACAATTAAATTATTGTTTTAGAAATGCTAACCCACTGTAAACCTCAAAAGCTGCATCCCACAGACTCTCTTCCCGTCTGAGTAAATTAATTTTCGGGTCAATTTGTTTAAGAATCTCAGCAAAATTAAAAGCCGTTTCAGCGAAGGGTGTAAAATCTGACCAAACGGGTTGAGTCGGTAAATTTTGGCTGATAAAATTCGTAAAATGTATCCAGTAATCTTGACTCGTATTTTTCGCTGCAACGGTTTCTGTGGGGGAAATGAGGGAATATCCTTGGTTAAACTGATAGCTATGGTCACAAAACCGAAGAATCACCTTAGATTTTGGCAAATGAAAATCACAAAACTTAGCATAATCCAAAATTTTCGTTTTGCGTTGTAACTTTCCTCGAACCCCTCTTTCAACACATTCTTCAAAAATCGGTAACATTCCTTCAACTCGTTGACTTACATCTGACCATCGAAAGGTCAAAATATCCCGTTGTCCCTTGGAAGGTTCATAAACAAGGGTCACTTTAGGTTGAATTGATTCAATAAAAAGAACTGGATAGATAACTAACTTCTGGATAGCATCTAAGGATGCCGTAAAACAAGGAATATTTGCTTTTTTTAAGGCTTCAGCATAGATATTAAGTTTTCCCATTTCTCCAGTAGTATAACATCGCCATGAACGACTAGGGAGTTTCAAACGAGCAGAATAGGCATCCGTTCCCATAATTTTGGCAAATTCTTTAGCGGCTGCTTGCTTTTCCTCATTCGGCATTGGTTCTAAAATCAAAAGCCCCATTTGACGGTTTTCTGGCGTTTGCATCGCTTGGTTAATGGCCGCTTCCCGTTGATCTTGTTCGACTTGTTTTTGGTTATCTTTAATCTGCTCTAACCGCTTGATACCTTTACGAGCTTGGGGAGCAATTTTAGGATGGGTTGAGGTGCGTAAAATGGTTACATAGGCGTTATATGCAACTTCATTGTTTCCTTCTGCTTCTTGAAGACGGGCGACATAAAAGTTAATCCAAGGATTTAGAGGATCATTGTTCTGTAAATCATCTAAAAGCTTCTTAGCAGTAGCGAAATCTTCATTTTGAATGGCATTAGCTATTTGTTCTACCATAAGACTTTCCTCATAAACTTTCTAAAGTGGCACTAGCAAGAGATAGAGCCATTATAGGGGCAGTAATCGCTCTTAAAATACGATTTCCTAAAGAAACGGCTGTAAAGCCTTCTTCCAGCATTATTTGGATTTCTGATTCTGTCCATCCTCCTTCAGGTCCAGTGGCAATTAATAAAGGGGTTAAGGGTTGATTTTGTAAGGAAATGAGTAAATGGGGAGCATTGTGGCGGGTTACACCAACATAAGCTGTATAATAGCTTAGATTTAGTGAGTTTAAAGCAGCTTTTAAGTCAATAGGCTGCTCGATATGGGGAACAATTTGGCGTTCGCATTGTTCGGTTGCTTCTGTAGCAATTTTACGCCATCTTTCTACTTTATGGGAACTCGGTTTTAAGAGAGTTCGTTCACTAATGATGGGAATAAGGGTCGTTACGCCTAATTCTGTGCTACAACGGACAATTTCATCAAAACCATTTCCTTTAGGAAGGGCAACCATTAAAGTAATGGAATGGGTTAATTCTTTATTTTCTACGATTGCTTCGAGAATTTGACCCGATTGATCTTGTAATTCTGTGAGCCATGTTTTTCCTTGACCATTTAAACTTAAAAAGCGATCGCCATTTTGCAAACGAACCACACCTCTTAAATAATGGCATTGTTGAGGGGTTAATTCAATCTTTTGGTCTTGTTGTTGCTGAGGATCAATAATTAAGCGATACACAGAAGACAATTGAACATATAATAAATTAACTCTTTTATTTTAAGAGTAAGAATCAGTATCAAAGATTAACTTTTTTTAACCGATTAACTGTTTATTCTCAATCCTTGCTCAAAATGAAACTTCAAACAATCACCTGTTCTCACTCTAATGAAATCTATGAAATGGCCTATTGGCAATGGGGAGATCCCAAAAATGATCAGGTTTTACTTTGCGTCCACGGCTTGACTCGTAATGGTCGAGATTTTGATGATTTAGCCACAGAATTTGCCTCAGACTACCAGATTATTTGTCCTGATATAGTAGGAAGAGGAAAAAGTGACTGGTTAACCCATCCTGAAAATTATAATTATCCAACCTACTGTCAGGACATTTTAACGTTATTAACGAAATTAAAAATCACTCAAGTTGATTGGTTAGGAACATCAATGGGGGGAATTATTGGTATGTTTCTGGCCGCTCAATTTCCTTCTATTATTAAACGGTTGATTCTAAATGATGTTGGTGCGGTTATTCCAAAAGCAGCTTTACAATCTATTGCCAAATATGTTTTAGTCGGCGATCGCTTACTCCTTGATTTTACCGCAGTGGAACAACATATCAGGCGAAATTATGCAGGGTTTGGTCCCTTAAGTGATGCTCAATGGCAACAGTTAGCCCAACATAGTGTTGTTCTATTGCCTGATGGAAACTATCGTCTTAATTATGACCCAAATATTGCCCATCCGTTCCGCAACATAAAAATGAGTGATCTCCAAGAAGTTACTTTATGGGAAGTTTGGGAACAATTAACCAGTCCTATTTTATTACTTCATGGCAGTGAGTCTGAGTTATTATTACCCGAAACCATTGATAAAATGAAAGAACAACAACCTCAAATGGATGTCATTCATTTCGATAAGGTTGGACATGCACCTGCACTAATGGATGAAATACATATTCAAAGTATTAAGAATTGGTTGAAAAAATATAGCATTTCCCAATGATGTCTTTTATTCATTACTGTGATTATTTAGATATTTTAAGCAATCATATCATTGTGTTTTTCTACCCATTCTTTCAATTTATCTAAAAAATCGAGGGCGGTACGACCAAAATCAGTAATCTCATAAGTAACAGCCACGGGACGAGTGCTGATAACAGTTCGTACAATAAGTTTATTATTTTCCATTTCTTTGAGGCGATCAGCAATTACCTTTTTACTTGCGCCACTCAGTTGGCGTGCCAAGTCGTTAAAACGCACAGGCTCATCCTTAAGATGCCATAAAATTGACCCCGTCCATTTACCACCAATAATCCGCATACCTCGTTCAATGGCGCAAGGCTGAAAACAAGGTTCTACTGCTTTTTTTTGACCTTTTTCATTGGTTTGAATATTCATTTGTCCCATTCTGAAAATTTACCTCCGAGATGACGAAAAAGTAGGTTACTAAAAAGTAACTGGTTGTTTATAGTAACCTAAAATCGCTAAGATATTTTTGCCAATTCAATCTAACTGAATAACTATGACAAACGTTCTAATTATCAACGGTCATCAGTATTATCCTTTTGCCGAAGGTAACCTTAACAAAAGTTTGGTCAATCAAGCCCAAGCATTACTGATAAAAAAGGGACATAAAGTGCGTATCACCGCTTCTCAAGATGCCTACGATGTCTCAGAAGAATTAGAAAAGCATCAGTGGGCAGATATCATTATTCTACAAACGCCAGTCAACTGGATGATGGTATCGTGGAGCTTTAAAAAGTATATGGATGAAGTCTATACAGCAGGTATGAGAGGGGCTTTGTGTGACGGTGACGGGCGTACCTCAGATGCACCGAAAAAAAACTATGGTAATGGAGGGACATTAAAAGGGAAGAAATATATGCTCTCCTTAACCTTTAATGCGCCAAAAGAATCCTTTGATGCCCCGGATGAATATTTATTTCAAGGTAAAGGCGTTGATGATTTATTTTTTGCCATGCACCTGAATTTTCGCTTTTTTGGCATGGAAGCCTTAGAAACCTTTGCTTGTTACGATGTCATGAAAAATCCAGATGTTGAAAACGATTTCAAGCGATTTGAAGCCCATTTAGAAACCCAATTTGGCAATCTCGAAATTTTAGAAAAGGGAAATTAATTATGAGTGAAACGATTTACACAATTGCCCTCTTAAAAGCCAAAGAAGGATGTTTAGATGATTTAAAAAATATCCTATCTGCGCTAGCAACAGAAACCCGAAAAGAGTCGGGTGCGATTGAATATTTCTTTGTTCAGGATAGCAACCATGATCCCAATACCATAGTGTCCTATGAAAAATGGCAAAATGCCACAGAAGAGGCAAAACATTGGCAAACGCCCCATTTAAAAAAAGCCATAGAAACCATGAAAGACATCCTAGATGGAGAGCCAATTATTCATAAAGGATTCAAAGTCATCTAATCATTAATACTCTTATTAGGAGCTTGAAAATGAGCAAAACCATTTTAATTACAGGAGCAGGTTCGGGTTTAGGTCAGGGTACAGCATTAGGTCTAGCCAAAAACGGACATAAAGTAATTGCAACCGTAGAAAATTGGCCACAGGCAACCCAATTAAAAGCAGATGCTTTGCAATCTGATGTAGAATTAATCGTTGAAAAACTAGATTATCTCAATAAAAGCGATCAGGATCATATTGTTAACAAATATGGTCAACAGGTGGATATTTTCGTCCCCAATGCAGCAACCGGAGAAACCGGACCGATCGCTGAAATTCCAGTTGAACGCATCCGTCATGTATTTGAGGTAAATGTATTTAGTACCTTAGAGCTTGCCCAAAAATTTGCTGCTATTTTCGCCAAGCGAGGTTATGGCAAAATATTCTTCACTTCTTCCATTGTTGGCTTTTCAATCTTCCCCTTTCTAGCCCCTTATGTATCCTCGAAACACGCTTTAGAAGCGATCGTTCAACTGATGCGTCAGGAACTCGAAGGAACAGGGGTTCAAATTGCTACGATTAATCCGGGTCCTTTTCGCACTGGTTTTAATGACCGTATGTACGATACTTTGGATCAATGGTATGACCCCAATAAAAACTTTACACCAGAAAAGCCTATCCGTGAGATACAATCACTTTTCGAGGGAGAAGAACTT
>JBFRWB010000077.1:0-4504 GCA_051439375.1 Microcystaceae cyanobacterium | reverse complement strand
ACTTATAAGACATAAATTTTACCAATGATGGTTAAACTAAGAATCAGTAAATTTTTGCAGACAACTGATTTGGAGAATCTCAACTAGATTCTCAACCCAATTCAATGCTAAGGTTTGACCAATAATTTTGTAAACCTATTTTTATAGAGGCACCATTAAATGCTTAAATTACCTAAAAAAAGCCGTTCTTACAGTTCTTATTACAATCGCTCTTACTATAACAAGGGAAAAACTGGCCCTAAGATATCTTTATTTACCATTATCATTGCTATTCCTGTTTTAATTATCCTCTCAGAATTTCTCGCCCAAACCTATCTAGCAATGACGGGACAAGATGATAAGAGCAAAGGGACATCCCCTCTGATCGAAGCCTATAAGCTACAATTTCGCACGGCAACCAATCAACCCATCGAAGGATTGAAAAATCAGGGACAGTTGGTGATGAAACGCAGTTCAACCACAGGTTATGAATTTGTAAGTCCCCAGAAAAGCGAATTTTTCTATATCAATGAACAGGGGTTAAGGGATAATGATCCGGTTCCTGTTGCTAAACCAAAGAATGAGATTCGTATTTTTGTTGTCGGGGGTTCAACGGCTTTTGGACAATTAAACCCCAATAATAATACAACTATCAGCCATCAATTAGAAGCCCGTCTGCAACAACGGGTTAAGCAACAAAAAAGTTCACCCTCTAGTTATCGTCCCGATGTATTTCCCTTTTTTGTTCCGTCACGGCAACAGTTAATGAAGTTACCTCCCAAAATTCGGGAAGGCAATTATCGGGTGATTAATGCGGCAGTTCCTGGTTATACCTCCGGGAATCAATTAGCGAAATTAGGGACTAAAATTCTATCCTACCAACCAGATTTAATTGTCGTATTAGATGGTTATGAGGATATGATGTTACCCAGTAATCTGCCACAAACTGATATACCTAAAATCGATGAATTTTTAACAGATGCTAAGGGACATTTTAAGAATTCTTTGAATTTCTCGGCAGATGAATGGATACAAAATATTGGGTTGGTGAGAACTTATAATTCCTTTACAAACCCCAGTAAAAATGTTCAGCCTGTGGTGGATACAAGCTTATCCATTAATAATGAAGGCAAGGGTTTAAAACAGTATTTACCTGACAATCCAGAGGAATTAAAAGGTCGAGTTGATCGTTATCGAGAAAACCATAAACGTTTAATTCAACTCTCTGCTAAGATGGGCGTTCCCGTTGTTTTGGCTATTCAACCAGAAATTACTTCTCGACCACTTGAAAAGCTTTCTTCTGATGAAAAAGCTATCCGCGATCGCTTAGGAAAGGAATATATTGAACAGTTCCCTAAAGGTTATACTGAGTTTGTCAAAGCGACACAACAGTTAGGTAAAGCTTATCCTAAAAATGTAAAAGTTTTGAATTTCTATCAAAGTAATTCTAATTTTCCTACTCCCATGTTTACTGATACAGTTCATTTAACTGAAAAGTCTAATACTGTGTTAGCAGGAACCCTTTATCATGCCATTACTGCTTGGGAAAAAATCCAAATTATTCCTCAAAATTTCTATTTAAAAAATTAATGATTAGAAAGTGAGTAGTAGAGTATAGGAAGTGGAGACAAATGTGGAATTTAGAATATGATTGTTTCTTAATTCTTTATTTTTCCCTCTGTCTTCTTACCCTTATTTATAGCATTTCTTGGACTCATGAGATACACCTAACACCTGCCTCAAAGCGATAACTTCTGTACCTCACAAGTATGGGAACTGCTATATCGTAGAGTAATGTTCTTTAATTTAAGTTATATTTTTTGTCAGTGTATCCGAACAATAGGGAACGAGACTCTAAGTTTAACGTCCACCTATGTAGGCTGAACTCCCTGATTGAAGCTAGGACAATTAATGACAGGTTAAAATTAGCTAGTTACAATGAATCGATAAAGCGTTTTATATTCTTGACTTAGGTGAGAATTTTAACGATCCGTCCATTGTTCCTAAATTAGGGAATTCAAAATTAATACACAACTTTAAGTTTTTGCGGGTCGCCGTTATCATTATGAATCGTTTATCTGGTGTTTTTCAGTTTTTATTGGGCTTTTTCCTGGGCATTCTTCTTTTAGTTGGGGGAACCGCTTCTTTAGCTTATGTGGTCTTTTCTCGGATGTCTGCTAACCCCGAAAGACCTACTTTTGCTGAAGAGAAACCCTCAGAAGAAACGGCAAAAACAAAGACTGAACCGACGGCTAACAAAGATACCTCATCACAACCTGTTGAAGAAGTCGCCGTTAGAGAAACCTTCATAGAAGAGGAAAAAGAAGACTTACCCAATGGGGCTTATCGGGCAAAAGTAACTTGGTCAACTGGTTTGAGTCTGCGATCGCAGCCTGATTCAGATGCCGAAAGAATTGGCGGGGTAGAATACAATTCTGAGTTAATTGTACTCAAAACCAGTGCTGATGGGGATTGGCAACAGGTTCGTCTTCCAGGAAGTCAACAAGAGGGTTGGGTCAAGGCCGGAAATGTAGCCAGGGTAGAAGAAGAATAAGATACAAAAAAGGTGGAGAACTTCCACCTTTTTCACGGATAGTTTTTTGAGAACTGATCAATGTGGTCGGACATCAGTAAACAGCAATGTCATCTCCTCCTTTAAGGGTGTTTCTAACGTCGGAGCAAGAAAAGACTTTACGAGAATTATAAAAACTTAACAAAATGTCAGTAATTTCAACAGTTTACAATCTCAAATATCTTTGACATATTAATAATATGCTTTACGTAATATTAATGATGAGTGATTTAAAAAATTGTTGCTGATACAAGTAATTATCCTTGATGCAGGTAGTTATGTTTATGTCTAATTGAACTTACGTAGAGGTTAGTGTTTAGAAACGTTACCTATCAATGGTAACGTTGTTTTTTTATTGGTCTGTAGTATTTAGCTCAATAGCTAACTATTTCTAACTTCTTGCCAAAGATTAATATACTCTTTTTCCACTTCCTCCGACAAAGGTTCTAAAAATTCACACTTATCGAAAATTTCTGCATCAATATATAACAAAGGATTCTTAATAATCTCCGAAGAAAGTTCCTTTTTATCAACAGTATTGATCACAGGAGAAGCAGCATCAGCAAACAAAGAAATGAGATTCGCCGCTTGAGGTTGCCAACAAAAATCAAGCCATTGTTTAGCCATTTCTGATAGCTGTGATGAACCTTCTTTTTGCTTGGGTTTCACCCATAAATCTGACCATAAAGAAGTTCCAGAAACAGGAACCACCGCCTGAACATTGCGATTCTTAGAAACCAGAGGAATAATATCATTAGACCAGCCCACACTAACCCAAACATCCCCTACTAATAGGGGTTGTAAATAATGGCGATCGCTATAATATTTAACTTGTTTGTGTAAGGCCAAAAGGTCTGATTTTAATTGAGAAACCTGCTTTAAATTTTCAGTATTATATGACTGTCCGAGTTTTTTTAACGTTAAGCCGATCAGCTCTCTAAATTGATTAACAATAGAAATGCGATCGTTCAATCTTTCGTCCCATAAATCGGACCAATCTTGGAGTTTCCAATCTAACTTATCAGAGCGATAAGCAATCATCGTGGTTCCCCAACGATAAGGCGCACCCCAAATATTGCCATTTTCCTCTAGCATTCCTTGTTGATCCCGTCTCACAAACCTTTGCCAACGAGGGGATAAAGTTTGCCAATTTGTAATCGATTCTAAAGCCAGGGGTTCAATTAACTCTTTTTCGATGGCCTGAGATAACCAACCATCCCCTAACGTCACAAAATCACTAATGGAAGGAGGTGGCGGATTAATCACAGGAATGTTCGGTAAGTTATTTAATAAACCCTCGTTTTGAGCATCTTTTCCTTGCCAAGTTTCTAATAGTTCAAATAATTCTTTTAATTGCCCTTGGGGTTTAAAATCAAGAGAGGGACGTGAAGATAATTGTTGACGAAAAGCCTTTAATAATTGAGGCGGAATCGAACCCTGCAACAAGAGAACCCGTAAATTAGCATTAGAACTAGCACAACCTGATAGCAGACGACCTAATGCCATGATTCCTGTGGTGATGAGAAAAGAACGGCGGGTGAGCATAAAATTTACTGTATCGAGGGCGAGGTTAAAGTTATCGTTTAATGAAGAGTGGTGAAGTAATCGTTAAATGAATCAGGAATCTATAACTATCTGTCTCAGGCAATTCTAGGATTAAATATAGCACAGTATTTTTAGTGATGGGCATTCTTATGGATGGGCTACAACAACAAATCAATGAACTTAATCTAAAAGTTACACAACTTCATCATATTGTTGAACAGCTTACCCTACAGATGGGAACATCTCAGCTTCCCAAGGAAGCCATGATTAACGAGAAAACCGCCAATCAAACCCCCTCTATAGCCAACGTTTCTCGTGCTGCTCCCCCCAGTGTAGGGAAAACAAACCACTATCAATCAGTGATGGAGCATAAAGACATTTTACTGGATGAGCAGGAAAGTCACACAC
>JBFRWB010000076.1:0-7068 GCA_051439375.1 Microcystaceae cyanobacterium | reverse complement strand
TCCCTTCTCTAAAATCGCCTTAGCTGCTTGTCTTCCCGATAAGGTTGCCCCTTCCATACTATCAATATAATCCTGTTGAGTGTAACTTCCTGCGAGGAAAAAGTTATCAATGGGAGTCGCTTGAGTTGGCCGATAAATATCCCTTCCGGGAGCTTCTCGATACAACGATTGCGCCAGCTTAACCACACAATACCATGTCATATTCAGTTCTCGTGAAGATGGGAATAGTTGATGCACTTGTTTAAGGACATGATTAGCAATATCCTCATTTTTCATCTTAATAAAGGGATCACCCGGCGTTAACACCAACTGTAATAATGATCCTTCTCCTTCTCGATAATAATCGCTAGGACTCGATAACGCTAGATCAGAGAAGCAAGAGAAGTCTGCATCAGCCGTATAAAGTAAATTGTCAATTCCTTCTGCTTTTTCCAATTGTTTACGCTTATCGGGATCATTTAATTCCGTTACCCAACCATCAAAGCGCAATTGTACGGTTGCAACGGGAACAGCTTCTAACTGGTAAATATTATCAAACATAGACATTTTACGCCAATCTGGGGGTAATAATCGCTGAATCCCTGGGACATCTAAGGCGCAAACATAAGCATCTGCTTTAATCGTCTCAATTTGTTCCCCATTGGCTACTTTCATCCCTGTTACCCACATTTCTCCATCTTCTTCTGTGTATTGTAATTCTCGCACCTGACGACGGGTGTAAATTTTTGCGCCTCTTTCCTCTAAATAGTTAACAATGGGTTTATGTAGGTAAGTATCGGGTGATCCTTCCAACATCCGCAAGACAGACGCTTCGGTTTTCGCTGCGAATAGCTGAAAAATGGTCAACATACAACGGGCTGAGATATTTTCCGTATCAATAAAGCCTAAAGCATAAGCAATGGGATTCCACATCCGTTTTAAGCTACCATTATTCCCCCCATGACTGCGAAACCAGTCTGCAAAACTAATTTTATCCAAATCCCGAATGGTTTTCATTGCACCTTTAAAATCAACCAAACCCCGTACAATGGGACTTGTCCCTAATGCTAAGGAATTCGCCATTTTATCGATGGTAGAAAGTTGAGAGGTGGTAAAGAAGGCTTTTAACCCATTAAACGGCGCACCTGTGAGGAAACGGAAGTCTAACTCCCCAACTCTTCCCCCTTCGTTAATAAAAGTATGGGTATGTTGCTTCAGACGAAGGTTATCAATTGCACCCACCTTTCCCATAATCTCAAAAAGATTGTAATAGCAGCCAAAAAAGACGTGCAACCCCATTTCGATGTGATTTCCGTTCTCATCTGTCCAACTGCTCACTTTTCCACCTACAAACGGCCGGGCTTCAAAGATTTCTACTTCACACCCTGCGTCAACTAATTCGATGGCCGTCACCATCCCTGCTAAACCCGAACCTGCGATCGCAATTTTCATTCCCTAATCCTTAAAATAATTGCATAGTATTTACAATTAATTGTTACATTTTCGTTACATTCTTGTCTAGCATTTCAGTTATCAGGGATCATTTACCCATAACTTATCGTTCATAATTTTCCCAACGCTTCCCAAAATTCCTCAAATCGATTATCCTGAACGAGTTATTTAGTATAATTACCCCCCTTGTCTCCCTTAAAAAACCCTGTTCCTAAGAAATGATTTCAGGTATGAGGAAATGTACAAAAAACTTTTAAATTGGTCTCATAGAGTGTTTTATTGCCTCTCAAGACGGCAAAAACGATATATATTAATGGGAATCGATACGATTCTTTGTATCACTTCCCTATTGTTTGCCTTCTATCTTAGGAATCTTGAATTAGCACCGGTGGGACATGAGTTATATTGGGACAGAATAGTTGTGCTAAGTGGCATACAAATGCTAGTTTTTCGCCAAAAAGGGCTGTATCGTCCTATCTTGCGCTATTCTGGTACAGAATTTATCTTAACAGCTGCTCAATCTGTCTTAATTAGTTCTGGAATTCTAATTATTTTGACTTATGCTTTGGGGTTTTGGCCATTACCTCGCACAGTTTTACTGATTAATAGCTTAATACTGCTAGTTTTCATCGTAGGAATGCGGCTTTTATTGCGAAATACCCTACACGAGTTAAATTTTCGAGTTAACCCTGACACGGGTGAGGGAAATGTGGTAATTTATGGGGCGGGAATGGCAGGTTCAAAACTAGCTAAAGCTCTACAACAAGATTATCATTACCGCATTGTCGCTTTTGTCGATGATAATCCAGAATTACACGAACATCTCATACAAGGGATTAAGGTGGAGCATCCTAATAGATTGGGAGAAATTAAATGCAAGAAAGGGGTAAATACGGTTATTCTAGCCATGCCATCCATTGGTATGCTGAGAAAACAAGAAATTATCCAAAACTTAGAGTCTTTTTCAGTAGTTGTCAAAACGGTTCCTACCTTTGAGCAATTATTATCAGGGGAAGTATCGATTAATCAAATTCGCAATGTTTCAGTCGCTGACTTATTAGGACGTGAAGAAATAATGCCCTATCCTGAGTTATTAGGATTAAATGTAACAGGACGCTCCGTATTAGTCACGGGGGCTGGGGGGTCGATTGGGTCAGAAATATGCCGTCAAGTAGCAAAATTATCACCAAAGTGTTTAATTCTTTATGAAATAAGCGAATATTCTCTTTATAATATTGATTTAGAACTATCTGAAGCCTATCCCCATCTTAATCACTTAGCCTGTTTAGGGAATATTCTTGATGAAAATCATATTCAATCTATTTTGGAGGAATATAAAGTAGATACCGTTTATCACGCAGCCGCTTATAAGCACGTTCCCTTAGTAGAGCATAACCCTTGTCAGGGAGTCTATAATAACGTGCGAGGGACATGGACAGTGGCAAAGTGTGCAATTGAGGCTTCTGTGTCCAATTTTGTCTTGATTTCTACTGATAAAGCTGTTAGACCAACCAATGTGATGGGAACAAGTAAACGCATTGCTGAGTTAACGATTCAAGGATTGGCTGATATACCCGAAATTTCCACTTGTTTTGCTATTGTTCGCTTTGGCAACGTTTTAGATAGCAGTGGCTCAGTTGTTCCCCGTTTTCGTCAGCAAATTGCCCAAAGCAAGCCAATTACCGTTACCCATCCTGAGATTACCCGTTATTTTATGTCTATTCCCGAAGCGGTTCGTCTGGTCATGCAAGCTGGTGCAATGGCTAGAGGGGGAGAGGTATTCCTCTTAGATATGGGAGAACCCATTCTTATTTATGATTTAGCCTTACAAATGGTACGATTAAGTGGTTTAGAGCCTGATGTGGATATTCCTATTCAATTCACTGGGTTGCGGCCAGGAGAAAAATTATACGAAGAGTTATTAATAGATGGGGACAATATTCAACCCACTCAACATCCTAAAATTTACTGCGCCAATGAGGCCAAATTATCTTGGTTAATTTTAGAAACCAAGTTAAATCAATTGTTAGTCACAGCGCAAAGTTACGATGAAGAAGGATTAATTTGGGAATTAATGGATTTAGTGCCAGAATATTCCCCTCAAGTTTCCTCAACCCTCAACCCTCAACCCTCAAACCTCAAACCCGAATAAAATATTCGACCAATTGGGCGCAAGCGTGTAAGATGGTTCATTAATCAAATTGTTTATAGATTGTAACATTAAAGAGGGGTAACTCCATTGACTCGTCGCTATCTATTTAGCTCAGAATCAGTTACGGAAGGACATCCAGATAAAATCTGTGATCAAATTTCCGACACTATCTTAGACGCACTTTTAGCTCAAGATCCCCAGAGTCGTGTAGCCGCAGAAGTAGTGGTTAACACAGGGTTAGTTCTTGTAACTGGAGAAATCACCAGCAAAGCCAACGTCAACTATGTTGATCTAGTTCGGAAGAAAATTGCTGAAATCGGTTATACTGACGCAGACAACGGCTTTTCTGCCAACAGTTGTTCTGTATTAATTGCTTTAGACGAACAATCTCCTGACATTTCTCAAGGTGTTACCCAAGCACACGAGAATCGTAAAAGTCTTAGTGACGATGAACTCGATCAAATTGGGGCAGGGGATCAAGGGTTAATGTTTGGATATGCTTGTAATGAGACCCCAGAATTAATGCCCTTACCCATTAGTTTAGCCCATCGTATTTCCCGTCGCTTAGCTGCGGTGCGTAAAACAGGGGAATTAAGCTATCTTCGTCCTGATGGTAAAACTCAAGTTTCTGTGGTTTATGAAGATGGTAAGCCAGTTGCGATTGATACCATCCTCGTTTCTACCCAACACGATGCAACCATCGGTGAGTTAACTGAGAACGAAGCCATTCAAGCTAAAATCAAAGAGGATCTTTGGGAGTTTGTGGTTATTCCCACCTTTGCTGATCTAGAAATCCAACCAACCGAAAATACTCGCTTCTTAGTCAATCCTACTGGGAAGTTTGTTGTTGGCGGTCCTCAAGGTGATTCTGGCTTAACTGGACGTAAAATCATTGTAGATACCTACGGTGGCTATTCCCGTCATGGAGGGGGTGCTTTCTCTGGAAAAGATCCCACCAAAGTTGATCGCTCTGCGGCTTACGCTTCTCGCTATGTGGCTAAAAACATTGTAGCGGCAGGACTCGCAGACAAATGCGAAGTACAAGTTAGCTATGCAATTGGTGTCGCTCGTCCCGTTAGTGTGATGATTGAAACCTTCGGGACTGGAAAAGTCAACGAAGATAAATTACTCGAAGTCGTACGAGAACATTTTGAATTGCGTCCCGCAGGTATTATTCAATCCTTTGACTTGCGCAATCTTCCTTCTGATCGTAATGGCCGTTTTTATCAAGATGTAGCTGCTTATGGGCATTTTGGTCGTTCTGACTTAGAACTCCCTTGGGAAAAAACAGATAAAGTAGCTTTACTAAAGGAAGCCTTTGCTAAACCCCTATCTGGTTTAGCTGTTTAGGTTTCAAATTCCCTTTACTGTATTTACAAATTGAGGAAGGCGCATCTATCGTGCTACGCAAAGCGTCAAAAGTCACGTATTCAAAAGTAGGCTATGACTGGTTTTTAGAGATTTCTAATGTCAAACAGCTTAATGCGTAGAGCTATATTTGCACCTTCTTTTTTCTTTTTTTATAACTGATGACGGATAACTGTTCACTGCTATAACCATCAAACCTTAAAAAAATCTGCAAATAAACCCCCTAACCCCTAGAACTTGAGTGAAATAGAAACAGGATAACAGGTGGTGCGCTCAAACAACTGTGCATTTTCCACCCATTATCAGGCTTATATCTCATCACCAAGGAGGTTCATTGATGAAAATTGCCGTCGCCAAAGAAACCGATGTGGGGGAATGTCGGGTTGCCTTAGTCCCTGATATTGTCGCCCGTTTGGTTAAAAAGGAATTTGAAGTAATCGTACAGTCAGGGGCAGGAGAACGAGCATTTTTCCCTGATACGGCTTACCAAGAAGCAGGAGCAACGGTTATTGATGACCCTCGCCAATTGTGGGGAGAAGCCGATCTTTTATTAAAAGTCACCCCTCCCAGTGAACAAGATGGAGAAGCAGAAATTAATTGGCTAAAATCGGGTGCATCCCTAATTAGCTTTTTGAATCCTCTCAAATATCCTGAAAATATTGAAAAAATTGCTCAAAAAGGTATTACTGCTTTTAGTATGGAGTTGATCCCCCGTACTTCTCGCGCCCAAAGCATGGATGCACTTTCTTCTCAGGCTAATGTTGCTGGATATAAAGCAGCCTTAATTGCGGCGGCTAATTTACCCCGAATGTTCCCTATGATGACTACGGCTGCGGGAACTATTCCGCCAGCTAAAGTCTTAGTATTAGGTGCAGGAGTGGCAGGATTACAGGCACTTGCAACGGCAAGACGTTTAGGGGCTGTTGTAGAAGCCTTTGATATTCGTGCGGCGGTTAAAGAAGAAGTACAAAGTGTCGGGGCAAAATTTATCGAGATTCCCATCGAAGAAGAAACGGCAACCAAGGGCGGTTACGCAAAGGAAACCAGCCAAAGTACCCAAGAACGAATTAATCAGGTACTTAAGGAGAATATTAGCCGTTTTGATGTGGTAATAACCACGGCGCAAGTACCGGGGAAAAAAGCCCCCCTCTTAGTGACAGAGGACATGGTAGAAAGCCTGAAAGCTGGGTCAGTTATTGTTGATTTGGCAGCAGAACAAGGCGGAAACTGTGCTTTTACTGAAGCAGGAAAGAATATTAACCACAATGGTGTCACTATCATTGGGACAGTTAATTTACCTTCCACAATTTCCGTTAATGCGAGTCAAACCTACGCTAAAAACTTACAAACCTTGTTGCTGCTATTAGCCCCTGAAGGCGAGTTAACCCTCAATTTTGAGGACGACATCATTAATGAGGCTTGCCTCACCCATAATGGCGAAATTCGCAATGAACGGGTTAAAAGTCTCTTAAATCAAACTGTTCAGGTGTGAGGTGTGGGGTTTTTCAAGATAAAACTCTGAAACCCGAAACCTGAAACCCGAAACCTAAAACCTAAAACCCGAAAAAATGAGTACAGAATTATTGACCGGCTTAGTGGTGTTTGTTTTGGCTTCATTTGTTGGCTTTGAAGTCATTAACAAAGTCCCCCCTACCTTACACACTCCCCTCATGTCTGGGGCTAATGCCATCTCTGGAATTGCCGTTGTGGGAGCATTATTAATTGCAGGGGTTCAAACTTTGAATCTTACCGTTATTTTAGGCCTAATTGCAGTCATTCTCGCAATGGTTAACGTTGTAGGTGGCTTTCTCGTTACCGACCGTATGTTACAAATGTTTAAGAAAAAGGAAGCAACGCGATGAATAGTTCTCTTTTCACTGGTATTGAATTAGCCTATCTTTTAGCTGCATCCTTGTTTATTGTGGGGCTAAAAAAACTCGGTTCTCCGGCTACTGCCCGTCAGGGTAATATTATCGCCTCAATTGGGATGCTGATTGCCATTATCGCTACTTTACTCAATCAAGGGGTGTTTAATTACACCATGATTTTGATTGGGGTGGTCATTGGCTCAATTATTGGCGCAATTACGGCTCAAAAGGTTGCTATGACTGCTATGC
>JBFRWB010000075.1:0-8304 GCA_051439375.1 Microcystaceae cyanobacterium | reverse complement strand
TGACGATAGCGTTTATATAGTTCCTCTGAACTTAGGTGAGGAGCAATTGTGATTCGTCTGGGCATCTTGTGTATCCTCATCATTTCTTTTTCTTATTTTATGGCCATTCAACCGGATTTGATATCAGAGAGACATTGTACCAAATCCGCTTACAAAACCCCTCTTATTCACTTCATCACAACCCCGTAGGGACGTTGCATGCAACGTCCCTACATTTAAAAAAGCCTCTCTTCAGAGGCTTTGTCTGTGTAGCTTCAGCCTTTAGGCTGTAAGAATTTGAACGAATGAAATAGCCCTAGCTGATAACTAATAACTGATAACTGTTCACCAATAATAAGTATTAAGTAATAAGTAGGGGCGGTTTTTTAACTAAAATTTATGGCGTACTTAGAAATTTACTATATAAACCCGCCCGTACATCTCTGTTAAACCTCTTTAGGATTCACAGGAAAATAAAATTCTATCCCTTTATCCAATAAAGCTTGATTATTCGCTAGAATTTCTTTTTTAAAATTCCACGCTAAAACATAATAAATATTCGGCAATTCTGTTAACTCTTTTTCAATCACAATGGGTAAGTGCATCCCCGGAGAATATAACCCTCGTCGCAGTTCATTTTTCTCCACTAAACAGTCTAGATATTGCTGGCCTACGCCAAAATAATTTAACATCGTATTTCCTTTAACGGGCGCCCCAAATCCCCAGATAGTTTTACCTGATTGTTTAGCTGTATCCAAATAAGCAAGGTTTTCCTGCTTCATTTGCTTAATACGTTCGGCAAATTGTAAGTAAGTCTCAAATTCATTGGCTTTATCGTCAATTTCTGCTTGCACCAAGGTTTTAAGTCGTTCTGATTGTTCTTTTTTTCCTTTATGTGTGACAAACCCAATCATCGAACCGCCATGAATCGGGGATAAATAGGCATCAAATAAGGCTAAACCATGGCGATTGAGGAGAGTTTCAACAGTTTTAAGGTTATAATATAGCAAATGCTCATGATAAATTTGGTCAAAGGCTAAATTTTCCACAATTCGCTTCATATAGAGAAACTGCACTACAAACACCCCATCTTCACTTAGGGCTTCTCGAATTCCTTCAGTTACAGAATGTAATTCTTCTAGGTGGAAAAAGACTCCTGCTGCATTGATTGCGTCAAACTTGCGATTGAGACCCTTAACGACTTCTAGGTTAAAAAAGTCATTTAAGGTGGGAACACCGGCTTCATTGGCGATTTTTGCTGTTGTGACGGAGGATTCAACCCCTAATACCTCATAGCCAAGTGCTTGAAAATGTTTCAATTGTGTACCATCGTTAGACCCAATATCTAAGACTGATTTTTGGAGTTTATCCTTGAAAAATCGCTCATCTACTTCTTCAGCGATGGTTTTAAAATGTTGACTCAAGGATTTGGTTACCCCTGACAAATAGGTATGATCACCGAACATAATTTCCTTTTTAACGGTATAGTCCAGTTGCACGGTGGAACAATGATGACAATATAGTACTCTGAGGGGATAATAGGGTTCTTTTCCCACTTCTTCGGGTTTGAGGAAATGATTACACCATGGTTGTTGTCCTAAGTCAATGGCTAATTCTAAATCAGTAGCGTCACAAACACGACATTTCATGAGGGTTCACACATCTAATTAATTAAGGATCTTGGCTATCATATCATTCTCAGCAAGGCTTGGGTTAAGAATCTACTTTTCTAACTTTTTACTTATGAACTTAATCTTCCAATTGAGAGACTTAAAAACGTAAAAGGTAGGGATAACTCACCTATTAAGACGAATCAGTTAATGGCTGTTTATGCTAAAGTCAAGATGTAAATGATAGATAGGCTAATATTATGAACGACGACTTAACCAAACGCAAACTTCTCTCAGCCCTATGTCATGGCTCAATTTTTTTTAGTGCAACGGTTGTTGCGATCGGAATTCCCATTGCTATCCTCTTCGTTTCAGATGACCCAGTGGTTCAAGGAAATGCCAAAGAAGCCTTAAATTTTCATTTTAATGTCTGGGTGTATGGCATTATTTTTGGCATTTTAACCCTAATTTTAATTGGCTGGTTGTTACTCGGTATTCTAGGTATTGTAAGTCTTGTAATGCCAATTATTGGGATTTTCACAGCATTAAATAATCCTAATCAAATTTACCGTTATCCTTTCATTTTCCACATTCTTTAAATAGTTAAATTGTTCCGTCTTCTGCTTCCCAGTCGGGACAATCTTCCCCTTCCCATCCGTGGGGGTGCATTCCACAAATAAGCGGAACATTGTTATAAATTCGGCCGTGAAAATGTTGGCAATTTATACAGGCCGGATGATAATTAGCAGAAGGCGTAATTTTGGGATTAAAGTCGAAATCTGACTCATTAAATAGGTCTTCAAACGGTCGGTTATCGGAGGTGCGAATATCAACGCTAATGTCGATTTCAACATCCATAAAGGGTTCAACAACCTCTCGAATAAAAAGTTCTAACTCGTCTAATACTTCGGTTTGAAAATCCTGTGCAGCTTCTTCAACGGTTTGACCAACTTCATCAAAGAACTGTTCTACGGTTTCTGTGACAGAATCTAGAAATTTAGTTAACTCTGTTTCCCAATTATCCATTAGCTGAAGTTTACTCCTAAAATAATTAATAGTTTTACAATAATCGAAAACGGCCAAGTTGGCCGAATGTAAGTAATCATCTTAACGAATCTTGAACATAAGCTAATCTATTTCTTTTTAATGTTGCGTAGTTCATCTTGCAAAGATTGGACTTGTTGACGTAGTTTATCAATATCTTCTTGAGGAGAATCTTCTTTTACCTCCTCTTCCTCAATAATTTCAATGCGTCGGGGTTCATTCTGAGTGTTACTGGTTTTTGATGAAGGTTGTTGCTGTTGTTGTTGTTGTAATTCTTGTTGCGCTTGTTGCACTACTTTGTCCACATATTGACGTGCCTCTTCTGCATTCATTTTACCCCGTTCTACCATTTCATCTGCCAATTTTTGCGCTTGTTCTCGTAATTCACCAAGATTTTCTCCTGCATAAGAAGCGAGTCCTATACCAAGATATACAGCTTTTTGTACAATATCACCGAGTGCCATAATTGTTGCCTCCGTTTAAGATTAAAAGAATATCTGATTATTAGAATAAAGAAAAATTTAGAAAATTACTAGGGGGATTTTGTGGAAATCTCCGTCTTCTTAGGATGGGTTTTCCCAATAGACAAAGTTATCTTCTATTTAAAAGACAAATTGAGCCACTTTTTTTCTCAGTTTTCGTCTTACAATTAATCATTAATCGATAGTAATTGGTTATTTAAGTTTATGAAATCTGCGATTGCAACGATTGTTTTGGGATTAGGAATGCTGATTAGTTCTCCAACGCCTTTAAATCCACAAACTCCCCTGTTAACCCCTGTTAACTCTATTTCTCAAGATAATACCCTAGGATTAGACCAACAGTTATGGAACATAGGAGATCAAATCGGCGATCGCTGGACGATGATTAAGGCGATCGACCATAGCTTAAAATACCTTAATACACCCAGTGCCATTGAAGCCTATGACAACTACCCCATCTCAGGTATCACCCGCGATCGAGTGCGTCGTTCTTTGGTAAGGTTTCGTCATCTCTTGAAAACGTCCCACACTCCCCAAGAATTACAATCAGCGATTCAACGAGAATTTACTTTATATCAATCGGTTGGCAATGATAAGCAGGGAACGGTACACTTTACTGGTTATTTTGAACCTATTTATCCTGCAAGTCCTGTTAAAACAGCAGAATATCCCTATCCTTTGTATCGTAAACCCCGTAATTTTGACCAATGGGAACAACCCCATCCCACCCGTCAAGCGTTAGAAGGGGTAAATGGACAATTAGGAAAGGAAAGTCCCCTTTCTGGTTATGAATTGGTATGGATGCGTAACCGTTTGGATGCTTACCTCGTGCAAGTCCAAGGATCGGCTAAATTAGTCTTAACCAATGGTAAAACCATGACGGTTGGTTATGATGGAAGTACGGACTATCCTTACGTCAGTTTAGGAAAAGAATTAATTGATGATGGCGTGTTTAACAAAGAAGAATTAAGTCTGCCGCTTCTCCTCGACTATTTTAAGCAGAATCCACAGCAATTAGACCAATATATCCCCCGTAATAACCGTTTTATCTTCTTTCGTCCCACCAATGGCGCACCCGCAAAGGGTAGTATTGGTGTTCCTGTGACCCCAGAACGTTCCATTGCAACAGATAAGTCTATTATGCCCCCCGGTGCCTTAGCATTGCTACAAACCACCCTTCCTTACTTGAATAATGGGGAGATGGAAATGCGTCAAGTTAGTCGTTATGTGTTAGATCAAGACACAGGAAGTGCTATTAAAGGGGCCGGAAGGGTAGATGTGTTTATGGGGACGGGAAAAGAAGCGGGTGATCGTGCGGGTTTAATGAATCATGAGGGACAATTATATTATTTATTATTGAAGAATTAAATCAAAGATTAGCGATCGCACTAATATCTTGTATGATAGTTAAGGCTACTAAGTGATAAAGTTTAATCGTCATTTTACTTACTTTTAGGGCATGATAAAAGTATAAATTTTGAGAGATATTACTATGTTAAATTCCTTTGAATAGATTAAATAATCTTAATATTATTTCTTAGTAACTTAACGATGAACAATAAGATTTCCCTCCCTAGATTAAAATCCTATTATACAAAGATTATCTTAAAATTAAAAAAGAAACTTTAACCAGACATCATAACAGAATGCCTAACCTTTACTTTGACACAGAAAACAACAAACATAAATCTTTTGAACTCCCCGGCGCTAAACCCCACTATAACCCAGATCGCCCCGGACAAGTTAACCACATATTCCTTGATTTAAGCTTAGATATCCCTAATAAGTCCTTTCAAGGGTGCTGTAACATTACCTTAACCCCAGTACGTCGAGGAATCAGCCAATTAACCCTAGATGCAGTTGATCTCAATATCATCTCAGTATTGATGGATGGTGTTAGTCAACCCTTTGACTATGATGGAGAAAAACTGATAATTCAGTTATTAAAACCCACTACTGAGCAAACTTGCATTCTCTCTATTGCTTACGACGTTAAACAGCCTCAACGGGGACTATACTTTATCGCACCTGATGAACATTATCCTAACAAATCTGTGCAAGTGTGGACACAAGGAGAAGACGAAGACTCCCGTTTTTGGTTTCCTTGCTTTGACTATCCCGGCCAACTCGCAACGTCAGAAATTCGAGTAAAAGTCCCTAAACCTTATCTAGCTATCTCTAACGGTGAGTTAATCGCCACAGAAGACAAAGGAGACGAAATTATCTATCAATGGTCGCAAAAACAGGTACATCCCACCTATTTAATGACCTTAGCAGTGGGTGACTTTGCAGAAATTAAAGACAGTTGGAACAATATTCCTGTCACCTATTATGTGGAGAAAGGACGGGAAGAAGATGGGAAGCGTAGCATGGGTAAAACCCCTGACATGGTTGCCTTTTTTAGCGACAAATTTGGCTATCCTTATCCTTACCCCAAATATGCACAGGTGTGCGTGGATGACTTCATTTTCGGGGGAATGGAGAATACTTCCACCACCCTTTTAACTGACCGCTGTTTACTCGATGAACGAGCTACCATTGATAATATGCGGACTGAGAGTTTAGTCGCACATGAGTTAGCGCATCAGTGGTTTGGTGATTTGGTTGTAATCAAGCATTGGTCACACGCATGGATTAAGGAAGGAATGGCTTCTTATTCAGAAGTTTTATGGGTAGATAAAGAATATGGCAAAGATGATGCAGCTTATTATCTATTAGGAGAAGCAAAAAGCTATTTACAAGAAGATTCGAGTCGTTATCGTCGTCCCATTGTTACCCATGTTTACCGAGAAGCGATCGAATTATATGATCGTCATTTGTATGAAAAGGGTGCGTGTGTTTATCACATGATTCGTACTATTTTAGGTGATGAGTTATTCGATAAAGCAATTCATACTTTTGTGCAGGATAATGCTCATAAAACCGTTGAAACAGTGGATTTATTACGAGCAATTGACAAAGCAACAGGCTATAATCTTTTATTCCTCTTCGATCAATATGTGTATCGGGGTGGACATCCTGACTACAAAGTTGCATATAGTTGGGACGGAGACAGTAACCTTGCTAAATTAACGGTAACGCAAACTCAAGGAAAAGAGGAAGAAAAAGCATTATTTGATTTAAAAATTCCCATTGCGTTTGGTTATACAGAGGGAACTATTACCCAAAAAATATTTACTTTGCGTATTCATGAATATGAACAAAGTTTCTATTTTCCCTTAGACAAGAAACCAGACTTCATTAGCTTTGATGTAGGAAATCATTTCTTAAAAACTGTTAAATTAGAGTACCCAATTTCTGAATTAAAGGCACAATTAAAACATGATCGGGATCCTATTTCTCGCATCTATGCAGGAAAAGCACTGGCTAAAAAAGGTGGTTTAGAAGCCATTAAAGCCTTACAAGATAGTGTAACTCAAGATCCCTTTTGGGGAGTCCGTTTAGAGTCAGCAAAACAGCTTGCAACTATTAAACTAGATCAAGCAGGAGATGCTTTAATAGAAGGGTTACGGGATGAAGATGCTAAAGTGCGTCGTACGGTGATAGGAGGACTCAGTAAGATTAAAACCCTTTCCTGTTATGAAAGTATTAAAAATATCCTAGAAAATGGCGATGCAAGCTACACGGTAGAAGCATCCGCAGCACGGTGTTTAGGTAGCATGGTGTCAGGAAACTTAAAGGAAAAAGAATCAGAAGTAATTGAAATCTTGCAAAAAGTCCTAAAAGAACGAGCGGGATGGAATGAAGTCGTGCGATCGGGTGCTATTGGTGGCTTAAGTCAACTTAAGACTTCTCCCGTTGCAGTTGATGTTATTACAGAATACACCAAACTAGGAACACCTCAACCCTTGCGGTTAGCTGCTATTCGTGCATTAGGAAGTATTTCCACTGGACAAACACCTGATAAATTAGAGGCAATTTTAGAACAGTTAGAAGCTATTTCCCAAGAGAGTTTCTTCTTAACTCAAGTTGCAGTTTCTGGTGCATTAGGACAGATGGAAACACCGAAAGCAGTCTCTATTTTACAAAGTTTAGCAGATCAAACTCCCGATGGTCGAGTGCGACGGAGGGCAGAAGAAGCAATGGGTAAAGTACGCAAAAAATTAGGCTCTGATAAAGAGCTTAAATCATTACGGGAAGATTTGGACAAACTAAAGCAAGAAAATCAAGAATTAAAGAGTCGTTTAGCTAAATTAGAAGCTAAGTAACTTGATTTTAGGGTGGGAGAGCTTTCTCTCACCGATTAAGCAAGCGATCGCTTTTAGAGTCTTCTTGTTTAATCTTTTGCATTTTTTGTTGATATTTTAAGGCAGTTTTTGTTGACATTTCACAGATTTCTCTAGCTTGTTGTTCAGCATTTTTCAACTCATCTAATAGAGTTAATAAGGTTTTTTCGTTAGGTAAGGTTTTCATAAGATTTCTCCTAAAGTGTTAAGAATTCTTTGCAAGCAAATTTTTTCTTCAAGGATTTTGCCTTGTAATGTGCTTAAATCTTCTCCTGATTCTTGAATAATTTCAATAGGTACATCTTCAGACGATAAGGTGTTAAGGGTAGTTTGAATTTGTTGTCTTGCTGTATTGATAAAGAAGATAATCGTATTAAAATAGGCAAAGTATTGGGTTAAGATAATATTTTCAGGAAAGTTGTTTAATAATTGTCTCACTTGCTCAATTCCTCTGGTTGTTTGCTGTTCAATTTCACTCAATTACCGAAGTTTTGAGGAACATTGTGAGCATTACAATGATTCCTTTTTTAGTGATCTTTTAAGCTATGTTCTAAAATCAATAGATAGTTCGTATATTCTAACAGAAATTAAAATATCGCCCTAGCTGCTTCCTGATAAGGTTACTCTTTTGCTATACTTAGTCTAGTTTATTAAACTAAGTTTAAAGACAATGGATATTATCAATATTCACCAAGCAAAAACTCATCTTTCTCAGCTTTTAGCACGAGTAGAAAGAGGAGAAGAGATTATTATTGCTAATCGGGGAAAACCTGTTGCTTTACTCAGTCCTTACCAAAAATCTGCATCTAAAGAGCGAATTCCTGGACGTTTACGCGGTCAATTCACCCTTCCTGATGACTTTACTGAGTCAGATGATTTAATTAGCTTATTTGAGGGAGAAGAAGATTGAGGCTATTATTAGATACTCACTGCTGGTTATGGTGGTTAATTGAACCAGAAAAG
>JBFRWB010000074.1:0-18922 GCA_051439375.1 Microcystaceae cyanobacterium | reverse complement strand
GTGTGCGTCAAGGCGGCTGCTCTGGAATGTCCTATATGATGGATTTTGATACCATTGATAACGTTACTGAGGATGATGAAGTATTTGACTACGATGGCTTCCAAATTATCTGCGATCGCAAAAGCCTCTTATATCTTTACGGCCTAATGTTAGATTACAGCGACGCTATGATCGGTGGTGGGTTTGAATTTACTAATCCTAATGCGAATCAAACCTGTGGCTGTGGTAAGTCCTTTGGCGTGTAATAACAGTGATTAATGACCAGTTGCCAGTGATTATTCACAATGCACCGTTCATGTACGATGTAGTGGTGGGCAAAGAAAGCCCATCCTACCTCTTTCTCTACAAACTTCCGCAACTTCTGAACTTCTGCAACTTCTAATTATGACTGAAGCAACAGCCGATTTATTTGAACAAGGCTTAAAACGATACCAAGACGGAGAAGATCCCGAAACATTGATTCCCGTCTTTAAAGATATCTGCGATCGCAGCTCCAAAAACGCCACGGGATGGGCTTGTTTAGCATGGCTTTATCTCTTGGTGGATAAGCCTAAAACAGCCCTTAAAATGGCACAAAAAAGCGTCAAAATTGACCAAGCTGCCCCACAAGCTAGGGTTAATCTGGTGTTGGCCATGTTGGAAACCGATACCAAAGGCATTCGCCCCCATATTGAAACCGTGCAACAGATGATTGCTTTAGACAAAGAAGTAGAAAAAGCGATCACAGAAAATATTGAAGATGGGTTTAGCCGCAAACCCCAATGGAAAAGTCTTCAAAAGGTACAAAATTATTTATTTTCTGAATAAAAATCGATGGAATTGACAAAAGCTTACTTATTAGGTTTAAAAGCCGACGACTTTCGCCATCCCTTGGACTTAGCAGCCACCCAAAATCTTAAACAAATTCCGGGGTTAGACCTTATTATCCGTAATGTTCTTGGCTCAATAGGGGAACAATTTTTTTATCTAGATAATATTGCCTCTAGCTTACGCATTAGCGAAAAGCAACTCCCCAATATTCATAAACTATTAATTGAAGCCTGTGACGTTCTAGATCTAGAACCCCCTCAACTGTATCTCAAGCAAAACCCCATTCCCAATGCTTATACCTTCGCTATGCAGGGAAAACAGCCGTTTATTGTGATGCACACTTCTCTGGTAGAAATGCTAACTCCCGAAGAAATTCAAGGGGTAATTGCCCACGAATTAGGGCATTTAAAATGTGAACATGGGGTATATCTCACCATGGTCAATTTAATCGTCCTAGCGACTCAATTATTGCCCAATTGGGGGACATTAATCGCTCAATCCCTACAAGCACAAATGTTAGAGTGGATGCGTTGTGCAGAATTTAGTTGCGATCGCGCTGCGTTATTAGCGATTCAAGATCCCAAGGTTGTCATGTCTGTATTGATGAAGCTAACAGGGGGATCTCCAACCCTTGCGCCTCAGCTTAACCTAGACGCATTTATTGAACAAGCAAGGGACTATGACGCAATAGAAGCAACTGAATTAGGAGAAATGCTCAAAACCGCCCATAGTGAACAATTAACCCATCCCCTTCCTGTCTTACGGGCTAGAGAAATCGATCGCTGGGCAAGTTCTTCTCAATATGGGGACTTGTTGCATCGTCGCCAAAAGCAGTATAATCGGGAAGTGCAAACCAAGGGCGGATGGCGAAATTGGTAGACGCACCGCACTCAAAATGCGGCGGCTTCGGTCATGCGAGTTCGAGTCTCGCTCTGCCCATTAATGACGAAAATAAAGACTGGGTTCTGACACATTTACTTAAAATCGTATATAATGGTTTCTTTGCCGAATAAATGGTGTTCAGGAGACCCATTCATGATACTTAATTTTTCCTTCAAACTGATTGCGGCAAAGGGAAGACTCATCTGTAGGTTTTCTTTATATAAAACCTATCGGGTGGTAAGTACCGCCCCAGTTGATGTTTTATGGCAAAAGTTAATTAATTTAGCAGATGTATCGTGGCATCCTTTATTCTCTAAGACGAATGTTCCATTAGGGTTAATTGCAAAACCGGGGTTAATTTATCAAGCGGTTACCCGTTTAACTCCTATTCCTATCCGTCTGTTTGTGGAAAATGTACGTCCGGGGGAACTTCTCAGTTTGCGAGTGTTAGCCATTCCGGGGATGGAACAAAAGATTACTTATCGCATGGAATCAACCCTTTGTGGAACTTATGTTACCTATTCTGTTACTCTACGGGGATGGTTATCACCGCTTATTTGGTTGTGGATTAAACCCTATTCTATCCGAGTCGCTAAAGAACTTGCCCAAGCTGCTGAACAAGTGGTTTAAATTATGAATTATAAAAAAGAACTGATGATTATTATTTGTCTTTTTAGGATTGAAGGATTAACGGGGTAAATTAAATATTTTAAAGGGAAGATTAAGAGCTATCATCCAATAATAGACTGATTTATAAGCAGTAGCGATCGCTAATCTTCAAGCTTTTCCTCCTGTTCGTGAAGTATTTTATTAATAAACAACATAACAATTACGTCCTTGATGTTTAGCCCTGTAAAGGGATTGATCAGCTTGAGTAATTATGAGATCAGGAGAGGAAACATCTAGCTGAGATTGGGGATAGCTGGCGGGGATTATTGTGCTAATCCCCATACTAACTGTAACAACACTGCTAATCTCTGAACGAATATGAGGAATTGCCAAAGTTTCTATTTCTTTATGTAGTTTTGTGGCGATTGCTATTGCCCCAATCCCATCAGTATTCGGTAAAAGGATGACAAATTCCTCTCCTCCGTATCGAGCAACTAAATCACTAGAACGATTAACCACTCGACGAGTGGCTTGGGCTAATTGAATGAGACAGTCATCTCCCATAGGATGTCCATAATAATCGTTATACCCTTTAAAATAATCTACATCAAAAAGAATCAGAGAAAGAGGATGTTGCTCCCTTTGTGATCGCCGCCATTCTTGTTGTAAAACTTGATCAAATCGCCGCCGATTGGCAATATGGGTTAAGCCATCGGTTTGAGACAACTGTTCAAGCCTGAAACGTTCAGCTTCTGTTTCTTTTTGGGGTGTAATATCGGTAACTGTGCCAACATAACCCATTAATTGACCCTCACTATCTGTTTCAGCCACCGCTTGTCCGTAAACCCAAGTCACTTTACCATCACAACAACGTTGAAAGCGATATTCAAGCTGAAACAACAGATTTTGCTCAATGGCCTGACACCATTTTAACCACACCTGATCTCTATCATGGGGATGAATCGCCTGTATCCATCCCTCTCCCATAGCTGCTATCCCTGTCATTCCCGCTATCTCACACCAGCGATCGCTAACATAAAGGCAATTCCCCTCCGCATCAGTGCGAAAAATGCCAACGGGGGCAGCATTAGTTAAACTAACATAGCGTTGTTGGCTTCTCCTCAGTTCAATTTCCGTCTGTTGTCGCTGTTTTAATTCTTTTTCTAGCTGTTGATAAGTGGTAGCTTGTTGAAGGGCAATGCCTAATTGTACCGAGACAGCCTTAACCAGTTCAATTTCTTCTGTCATCCAATTACGAGGGAACTGACTTTCCGTTACATTAAGTAACCCCCACAATTGTTGTCCACACAACAAGGGAACAATGATTTTCGCCCGTGTTTGCAGACTGATTAGCATTTCCCTGTGACAGTCGGACATTTCAGTAGTGTAAATATCACAGACAACCCTAACCCGTCCTTGACGATAAATTTCTGTCATATCTTGCCTAAAGCAAGTATCATTAATTTGGTGACCGACCAAGGATAAAGTCGAATCGGTGGACTCTGCTACAACAAAACTTGTCCATTCTTTGTTAAACTGCCAAACATTAACGCGATCGCACCCTAAAAAGCCTCTTAGCTCTTCAACGGTTGTTTGCAAAAGGGTAGAAATCTCTAAGGATGCAAGCATCTTCGTTCCTAATTCTGCCAAGAGTTTCTCTGTCTCTACCTTTTTATTAAGAGCATAAGTTCGGGCTTTGACTTGCTTTTCTAGTTCTTGGGTTCGATTCTGCAATAAAACAACCTTTTCAGCTTCTAATTGTTCGACTTTTACCTCTAAAACTTCTGCTAATCTATATAGTTCTAGGGGATTGAGTGCTTGTAAAATACTGCTTTGGGTAACAATTCCCAATAAATTTCCTTGCTTGTTGGTCACAACGACTCGGTTAATAAAGTGTTGTTGCATCATCCTCTGTAATGTCCATAGAGATTCATGGGCTTCAATGGTAAACACGGGGGTACTCATTAAAGCCTCAACACGGTACTGTTGGAGGTCTAAATCTAGGGCTTTAAACTGCACTAAATCCCGTTCTGTGACAATTCCCACGGGTAGGGTTAAATCCTTGGCGATAATGATACAACTTACCCGATGTAAGCTCATTTGTTGAGCAACCGCTAACATTGACGCAGTAGGTTCTGCACAGATTACTTCACGAACCATGACCTCTCTGACTAATCGTAACCGTAATAGGTCAATGGGTCGTGTGATGTGTTGTAAGGTTGCGTGAGTGACTAATCCCACCAGATGATTCTGCTTGTCTATAATGGGAAGATGACGAATCTTATGTTGCTGAAGTAGATTAATCGCCGAAAAAATATTATTGAATTGATCTTCTCGCAGGGTAACAACGGAATTTCCTATTACCTGTTCCATTGTTAAGTCTTCTAAGAATGACCCTTGAACGCTTAATCTAACCACATCTCGCTCTGTTAAAATCCCAACTACCTGCCCTGCTTCAACCACTAAAACACAACTAGAGCGTGCGTTTAAAAGAAAATCACTTTGTTGTTGGTCATCAGATGGATTAGTCTTACAATGAGCATGGGACTTACCCATTTTTATAATCGCTTCTATAACTGTTGTCTTTGGAGTTACCGTCAAAGGTTCTCGAATAATCGCTTCTTTAAGATCGCTTGAAGTTAATACATGAAGATGACTTGACATAATGTAGGAGCATCGGATTAGTTTTAGATCATTACATTAAACTAAAAAACTAAAAAGAGGTCAATAATGACCTCCCCAGAAACGATGAGAAAATGGCTCAAGGTTTACGCCAGTCCAGTATTCATTCCGGGTTTACCCGTGACTAACTCTACACTGACAATCGTTCCACCCATCTTTTGCATCCGTTGTTGTTCCTGAAACCAGTTATCGTAGGGAACTAACTTGGTGACATAGGTGTTCTGTAATTCTCTTTGCGTCCGAATACGGGTTTGACTAGGAATGCAAGCTGTAACTTTAAACATCCGCATGGGGTTCAGTTCTCCTTCTTGTTAAAATTTTGGGGGACTAAATTGAGCATTCAGGATATTGTAGGGTATCCGTCTATATAGCAAAGGTCGAGGGTCTTAAGCCAATACTAGATCATCAAAACTCATGGTTACCAATAAGCTTTCAATAAGCTAGCACTCACTCTAGACGACTCGAACCTCCTTAAAATGGCGACTGTTCAGTTACCTAAAGGGTTTAGCCTAAGCCACTACAAATATGGTCGAAGTAAACACCCATTTCTTTACCTGCATCTGCACCGACGAGGCTGGCGGTTACTTCTTTCATTGCTTGAATCGCTTGAGTGGTAGAACCGATGGGAACACCTAAAGAGTTGTAGGTTTCTTTGAGTCCATTGAGTACTCGCTCATCAAGGATAGAGGTATCACCCGCTAACATAGCGTAGGTGGAGTAGCGGAGATAGTAGTCGAGGTCACGAATACAAGCCGCATAACGACGGGTGGTGTACATATTTCCACCGGGACGGGTTACGTCAGAATAAAGAAGGGATTTAGCAACCGCTTCTTTAACGATGGTAGCTGCGTTAGCACTGATAACACTAGCAGCACGAACCCGAAGTTCGCCAGTAGCGAAGTAGGACTTAAGTTTGTCCATTGCTGACCCGTCAAGGTATTTTCCTTGAACGTCAGCAGAGTTAATAACAGAGGTAATTGCGTCTTGCATAGTTTTGTTTCCTTAAATGATGCTTTACTTGAAACGTTCGACAAATAAATTCGCGGTTAAAGTTAGGAAGGTATCCAAGGGGTTAAACCTGACTAGGATAATGCTCCGATTACATAATCGAAGTAAGAACCTGCTTCCGCAGCATCTTCAGCAGACATTAAGCCAGTAGCAGCTGACTTCATTTCTCGAACGCTTTGTGCAACGGCTTCAATGGGAGTTCCCAAGGATTTGTACATTTCCTGTACGCCAACTAAGCCAATTTCTTCAATGGGGGTTACATCACCAGCAACGACACCATAGGTGATTAAACGGAGGTAGTAGTCCATGTCGCGAAGACAGGTAGCGGTCATTTCTTCTCCGTAAGCGTTTCCACCGGGAGAAACAACATCAGGCCGTTTTTGGAATAAAGCGTCTCCTGCATTCTTAACAATTTTTTCCCGTGAACCGGTTAAGGTTTCGGCGATGCGTAAACGGCTTGCACCACTGGTCACAAATGCTTTGATTCTGTCTAATTCGCCGGGGCTCAAGTAACGAGCTTCAGCATCAGCATTCACGATTGACTTCGTGACAATACTCATGGATGGATTCCTCCCAAAACAATGAAAGTGAGATGTAGATAACTTGACATCTTAAAACAAAACGGGTCGCTCTTGAATAGCTTTCATCAAATTTTATTTGACTTGGCTGTTTCTACTAGATACTTTTTTTGAACTGGATAAGCACAAATTCTTAGTCTCTTTGAGAATTCGAGCAACCTGACCCAACCATTCTCTGGCATTGCGTTCCCTTTCGTAATGTCTGCTTAATAGTTTTTAACATTTGCCGTGAACAGATGAGTGGTCACTTCATCCTTGTTGTCTTCCGCCAAGCAGGAAAACCTTTGCTAAAATGCCATGGAGGTTATTGGTAAGAGGAGTAATCATGGCATCTAATTATTCATTTCGTTGGCAAGCTCATTGGGATAAAATCTTATTTACCCTTGCTGCCCTTTATTTACTGACAGTTTTAGGGTGGCTAGTAAAGCAAGATCGGATAAAACTGCCCTTTATTACGTCTCAAATAACAGAAACCCCAGCAGAGACACCTTCAGAAGAAGATAAAGCCTTTATGGCTTACTTAAACGCTCGTTTGGCTACCATCGAAGTCGCACAGTCTAATAAACCTCCTTCCCCTTCTCCTTCCGCACCGACGCTTCAGGGAAATTTACCGACTACTAACCTTCCTACCGTTGCAATTTCTCCTCCCCCTAAACCCCCTCAACCCAAACCTCAACCAACCTCTCCATCTGTAATAGAAAGAATCTATATTCCCATTTATCCTGATGTTCCCCAAAATACAGCAGCTTCTCCCCCTATAATTGTTCGGTCTCCTTCTCCCTCTCCTATTCCTGCGCCACCGCCTGTAACGGTTAATCCTGCTCCTGTTTTGACTCCCGATGCAGAGTCACTACCCTCAGAATCAGAAACCGCTTTATCCCTTTCCCCAGACAATAGACTGGTGGGAACGTTGCCGTCAGGCGATCGCTCCTATGCTATCTTTAGCTTAGAAGGTACGCCCCATCATGTGCGCATTGGTCAATGGGTTGGTCAAACGGGGTGGATGTTGGTAAATGTTGATGATCAAGGAATTACCTTACAAAAGAACGGAAAAGAACGTAGAATGAGTGTAGGAAACCAGTTATTTCAGTGAGCAGTTACCAAGCAGTATGATAGACAGTCTAAATAATTTGTGAACTTCTCTTTCTGCCTCCTGCCCTCTGCCTTTTACCTTACCTTCAAAGTTCATTCACGGTTCATTTAGAATCACTATAATTAGGGACTTAAATTATGGGTTTATTTGAAGACATCAACAACTTTCTAGAGTCTAGATTAGACGAATTTTTACGCAGTCATCCCCAATTAGAGTTTCAAGCACTGCAAGAGCAATTGCAACAACAAGAACAGGATACGCTTAAATTAACCAAAGAATTAGAGCTTGACAAAACTCGCCTAGAAAAGAAAATTTTGGATTTGGGACAAGAGATTAAAACATGGCACTTTCGCATTGAAAAAGCCAAGAAAGCAGGGCGAAATGATTTAGCAACCGCAGCACAAGAAAGAGAAGCAACCCTATTACGCCAAGGAAATCAAGTTTGGGGACAAATGGAAGGGGTGAAACAACGTTTAAAACAAAGTCAAGAATTATTAGGACAAATTAAACAACGTAAAAAAGAAATGCAAGCTAAAGCTGCTGAATTTCAAAAACGTTCTACTTCATCTTCTAATTGGGAAACAACAGGTTGGAATCAAGGAACATCTTATCGGCCATCTTCTCCTTCCCTTGACCCCCTTGAAAGTGAATTTCAACGGATAGAATTAAATGATGAATTAGAACAACTTAAGCGCAATATTTCTTAGAAATATAGGTTAGAATTTTAACCGATGGATGGGGAAAGTCTCAGTCATTTTCTAGGATGGGTGAGGCGAAAACATTAATTAAGCTTGAGTACTTTAGGACAACTATTGTCACTTTTATCCTTGATAATAGAAACCCGTATCAGGTAATTGGCCGCTAAATAGCTTAGGATTTTGTTCCATCAAACGAGAAAACCAAAATTCTAAATCGCTTCTTGCCTCTTTTGCAGTAACCATTTCAAGGGGAGTTTTTGCTAAGGAACGTTCGATGACTTCTGGAGTTAACCCCAAATATCTACTCCCTAATTCGGCTGCTTGACGGGGGCTATTTTTTGCCCAAATTGTGGCATTTCTTAATTCTTTCTGCACAGCTTCAATCACTTCTGGATGGTCTTGAATTAGGGAATTTAAGGCTAACGTACCCGCTTGAGGAATACGAGGTTCTTTCCCTGTGGCTTTGCCCCATTCTTGTTGAAGATCAAGGACAATTGAAATAGGGGTATTGCGTTTTTTTCCCTGAAGTTCAGCCCCACTACCAGACGGTTCGGATAGAAGGGCAATATCCCCCCTTTTCGCTAATAATAATTGAACGGCTTGGGTGAAATCAGTGGTGTATTGAATATTCAGTTTTTTGGGATTTAAACCGTTTTTACTAGCAAGGTAAAGGAATAATTGAGACGGAAGACCGCCTCGAAAGGGAATTAAGATTTTTTTGTTAGTTAAATCTTGCCAATTATTAATACTTTTATCCCAACTCCACAAATACAATATTCCCCACACTAAAACATTGAGTAATTTAATGGGAACACCTCGACGATAAAGATTGGCTGCCAAAGAAGTTGGTGTTGCAGAGATTTGCAGTTGACGAGAAACCACTTCAGCCCGAAGTTGATCATGGGTTTTCCATGTCCGAAAATTAACCTCTTTTGCTAAGGCTTGAATTTGGGGTTGTTCGGATAAATAGGCAAGCAAAACCGTAATCATAATGGGAGATCCACCAATGGTTAATCGGTTGAGAGATTGGGCATAAAGAGGTCGATTGTCTAACAAGGGAGCAGTTAAGGTTAATCCAGTTGTGGCAGTTAAGAATTGTAAGAAACGACGACGTTGTTGAGACATGGTTTAGTTGATAGTGAATAGTTAATAGTTAATATTATCAACGGGATACTCTCACTTAATGTGGGGAAATCGGATGATTAGATTCACTGGAAAAATTAATAAGACCAAAGCATCGACGAATATGAGGAATGTCCAATAATTTCGATACTTCTTGATAGATATAAGCGTCATCTCTTTGCATCGGAGATAAAGAAATAGAAGCTTTCCATTGATGAATGATGCGACTCGGTGCAGAAGACAAAAAGAGAATGCGATCGCCTAAACGCACTGCTTCGCTTAAATCATGGGAAACGATACAGGCCGCTAGATGACGATCTTGCAAGAGTTGTAATAAAATAGCTTGAAATTCTCGCTTTCTGCCAACATCTAAGCCATGAAAGGGCTCATCAAGCAGCAGTAAGTCTGGATTAATCGCTAAAGCTCGTCCTAAAGCCACCCGCTGCCCCATTCCACCACTCAGTTGATGGGGATAGTAGTTAAGAGCTTGTTCTATCCCCAATTGTTGTGCCAAGGCTTTAACGGTGCGATTACGCTCTGATTTGGCAATTCCCTGTGCTTTTAGCCCAAAGGCAAGGTTTTCTTGGGTGGTTTGCCAAGGAAGCAGTCGAGGATCTTGAAAAACAGGAGCAGTACAAGCAAAACTATTTTTAACCTTCCCTGTTATGGGTGAAATTAAACCCGCCGCCAGCCGCAGCAGCGTCGTTTTACCACACCCTGATGGGCCGGTTAGACAGAGAATTTGGCCGGGGTTTAAATGAAAGCTTACGCCATCAATGAGGGGAGGGCGATCATAACAGTAGGAAATGTCATCAAAGATTAACAAGGTTTATTTATGATTTATAAGGTTGTAACCAACGACGTAGTGGCCGCACCAGAAGATATTCAGAGAGCCATATAGAAAGGACGACAAGGATAATCCAAGCCATTACTTCATCTGTATCTAGGTTAATACGAGCCAGATTTAACTCTGCACCAATTCCCTTTTCAGAAGACAATAATTCAGCCATCACCGCTACTCGCCAACCTAGTCCTAATGCACTCAATAAAGCGGGGAAAAGGTAGGTAAGCAAATGGGGAAAATAGAGATCCTTTAAGAGTATTCGTCGGGAGGCACGGAATAAATGCGCCATTTCCAATAAAGGAACGGGAAATGTGTGAATCCCCTCGATGGTGCTGAGAAAAAGAATGGGGAGAATCGTCACTGTAATGGTAAAAATCGGTGTGCCATTCCCTGTCCCAAACCAAAGCAAAGCTAAGACAATCCATGCAATGGGAGGAACGCCTTGGAATGCACTAATAATAGGACTAATTGCCCGTTGAAACCCCGATTGAAGACCAGCAATTACCCCTAAAACAATACCAAGGGTAATGGCTAAGGTTAAAGCACTCAACAGATGGAAACTGGTAATAAGGAGGGCATCTTTTAGCTTACCCGTGATCGCTAAATCTTGGCCGGCCGTCCAAGTTTCTAAGGGAGAGGGTAACACAACCGAGCCGTAACGCATTGCCCCCCACTGCCATAATCCTAGAAAGAGAGTCAACCCGAATAACTCTGGCCAAATGGATTTAAACAGACGAAAACGTTGTTGATACCAAGTATTTAACGCCATAAAGTTTTGATAGTTATCTCTAATATTTCGTTTTATCTAAAATCTTTAGTTTTGTCAAAAGACAGATTGTCGTACTTGTTAGGAAGGATAAGGGAAGAGAGGGTTGAGCATTGTTGGTAACTTAATCATTATTTAAGACTATTGTTGCTTATAAGTAATTAATAATAAATTGATAGTGAGGGGAGCAAAGATTAGGAACAATGTCTCACTTGTTAAGAGTTTGACCGTCTGTCTTTTGACAAGATTTAAAACTTTTTCTACCCTTAAATACTAAGTACTAAAAGATTGATTGTGAGGAATCAGTATGCAATTAAGTCAAAGCAGTCTGGGAACAATAATGTCTCTTGGTCTTATTAGTGGCAATGTATTATCATCCACTTTTCCTGTTCTCGGACAAACCTTTAATCACTTAGATATACCAAATAACTCGATGGTACAGGTAACAAATGTTAATCAACTGCGAGATGTTTCCCCTGATGATTGGGCGTATGAAGCGTTAAGAAGTTTAGTTGAACGTTATGGCTGTATTGTTGGTTATCCCGACCAAACCTATCGAGGCAATCGTGGGTTAACTCGTTGGGAATTTGCAGCAGGATTAAATGCTTGTCTCAATACTATAGAACGATTATTCCAAGAAAATATGACGGTTTTACAGGAAGATTTAGATATATTAAAACGATTAGCTGAAGAATTTCAAGCTGAATTAACCGCTTTAGGGATAAGCGTGGATAACTCAGAAAGTCGGACGGCTTGGTTAGAAAACAATCAATTTTCTACCACAACAAAGTTAAAAGGAGAAATGGTATTTTCTCTTACCAATGCGTTTGGTGATAAAAGAGCAAATAGTGAGCAGGATTTAGAGACTCAAACAGTTTTAGATAACCGAGTGAGATTAAATCTTAATACCAGTTTCACTGGAAAAGATTTGCTAAAAGTTAGACTAGATAGCATCAATGCAGAAAGGTTTGGACCTAGGGTAACAGGAACGCAAATGACTCGCCTTCCCTTTGATTTAGATAACGATAATAATATAGAAGTGGGTCGTTTATTTTATCGGTTTCCTGTTGGTCAAAAATTAAGAATCACAGTCGATGCAACAGGGGGGCGTTACAATGCTAATCTTCCTAATTATAGTCGTTTTTTCTTCAATCCATTAAAGGGGTCAATCTCTCGCTTTGGTCGTCATAATCCGATCTATTATCAAGGAATATTAGGGGCTGGTGTTAGTGGAACTTATAAATTTAATAAAACCATCAACTTTTCGGCGGGATATTTAGCCCGTCGAGCTAATGAACCCGAAGAAGGAGCAGGGTTATTTAATGGCTCTTATGCAGCCATTACTCAGTTAGGCATTAATCCCACTGATAATATTAATTTTGGGTTAACTTATGTAAGGGCTTATTATCCTGTTGGAGAAGGCTTTGTTTCAGGGGCAACAGGAAGTTTGTTAGCTAATCGTCCCTTTGGTTCTTTACCGACTTCTGCTAATCATTTTGGGTTTCAGTCGAGCTTTCAACTAGCCCCACAATTTAATTTATCAAGTTGGGCAGGTTGGTCGCAAGCTTATGCAGAAGGGGCTGGAACTGGTTTTTCTGGTGTAACTGTTAATGATGGTGATCAGGCTAATATATTAAATTGGGCGGTTACCTTTGCTTTTTTAGATGTGGGAAAAGAAGGAGGAATTGTAGGCTTAGTGGTGGGACAACCTCCGAAAGTAACCTTTAATGAAAGTGAAGTAGAAGATCCTGATAGTGCATGGCATCTTCAAGCACAATATCTTTATCCTGTTCACAATAACTTCTCTCTAAATCCGGGAGTCTTTTTGATTCTTAATCCAGAAAATAATAGCACTAGTCCTGCTATATTTATGGGAACAATTCGAGGAATTTTTACCTTTTAGGTTGTCAACTTGGCAATAAGTTTATTTTATTGTAAGTCTTTTTCCGATTCACAGTTTATGACTCTGTTTCCTCTAAACTGCCGACAATCGTGCGAAAGCTCTCTAATCCTGCTTCGAGGTTTTCCATAATCTCTAAAGCAAGGACATCGGGGGCAGGAAGGTTATCAAGGTCGGTTAAACTCTTGTCTTTGAGCCAAAATATATCAAGGCTGGTTTTATCCCGTGCCATAATCTCGTCATAGGTGAATTTTCGCCACCGTCCGTCGGGATTCTCTTCGGAATAGGTTTCTGTCCGTTGATGACGGTTTTCGGGATGATAACAGGTGATAAAATCTTCTAAATCTGACCGTTTTAGGGGATTTTTCTTGAGGGTAAAGTGAATATTGGTGCGGAAGTCATAAAACCAGATTTCTTTTGTCCAAGGGTCTTTGGCAGCAGGTTTATTATCAAAAAAGATGACGTTGGCTTTGACTCCCTGTTTGTAGAATACGCCAGTGGGTAGTCTTAGAATAGTATGAAAGTCGGTGGTGAGTAATAGTTGTTTTCTGACGGTTTCTCCTGCTCCACCTTCAAATAGGACGTTATCGGGGAGAACGACGGCTGCTTGTCCTGTGCTTTTCAGCATCGCCCGAATATGCTGTACGAAATTGAGTTGTTTATTGGATGTGGTTGCCCAGAAGTCTTGACGGTTATAAGTGAGGTCTTCTTGGTCTTGTTCGCCGTCTTCATTGGTAAAGGTAATGCTGCTTTTTTTGCCGAAGGGGGGATTAGCAAGGACATAATCGACGCTGACGGGGGAGGGGGCTATCAGGGCATCAGTAGAGGCGATAAAGCAGTCTTTATCGTTAATATCGCCAATGTTATGCAAGAACATATTCATCAGTGCCATGCGTCTTGTGTTGGCGACGATTTCATTACCGTAAAAGGTGCTTTTTTTGAGGAATTCTTTCTGTTCTCGGTCTAGGCGATGGTTTTTGATTAAAAAGTTATAGGCTGCGAGGAAAAATCCCCCAGTACCACAGGCAGGGTCAGCGATGCTCCGCATCGGTTCGGGGCGTAAGCATTCTACCATTGCCCAAATTAGCGCACGGGGGGTGAAGTATTGTCCTGCACCACTTTTGGTGTCTTCGGCGTTCTTTTCAAGGAGTCCTTCGTAGATGTCGCCTTTAATATCTACGCCCATCATCACCCAGTCTTCGTCGTCTATCATGGTAATGATTTTCAGCAGTTTGGCAGGGTCTTGAATTTTATTCTGGGCTTTGGTGAAGATTTGCCCTAATAAGCCTTTTTTTTGCCCTAATTCCCGTAAGGTGGCGATGTAATGGGTTTCTAGTTCTGCGCCTTTTTGTTTACGGAGGGCTTGCCAGTTATAGTCATCGGGAATGCCAGTTTCACGGTTATAGGGCGGTTTGGCGTATTCGTCCGCCATTTTTAGGAATAAGAGGTAGGTGAGTTGTTCAAGGTAGTCGCCATATCCGACACCATCATCACGCAGGGTGTTACAGAAACTCCAAACTTTGGATACGGTTGAGGTTGTATTCATAGATTAATTCTTTATTTTAGGGGATTATTTGCGTTTTTTGGCTTTTTCATAAGCAGGGTCATGTTCAGCAAAGCTTAGGATAACGACTCGCTTGGGGGAAGGTTTTTCATGGATACGATAAACAAGGCGGTAAGGGCTTCCATTCCAGTCAATTTCTAAGGCACGACATCCTTTGAGTTTTCCTGTTAAGTTATGGCTAGGAAATCCTAATGTTTGATAGGGGTCTAAGGCGAGGATTTTTTGATAGTTTTGCCATTTTTGTTGAAGGTTTAGGGGTAATTGGGAGAGGTCATTTTGTAAGTCTCTGACGCTTTGAATGATGTAGGGCTTTTTAGCTTTGCTCATTGGCAACCCATTGTTTTAGCTCGTCTTCGTCAATTTCTTGGTCTGCTGGGATAAGGGTGATTAATTGACTGGGGTTTTCGAGTTGTGGCAGTCTTGCTATGGCTAAGGCTTCGGCTGACTGGGTTTGAGGGCTGTCTTCGAGGATGACAATGACTTCGACTTTTGCCCCTTGGGGAAGTTGGGGAGTGTCGATGCTTATTGTTCCATCGGATTGAACAAAGGTGGTTTGACGAATTGCCTGAGCCATATCTTAAACTATGATTTTTATGATTTTTTGATTAACTATGATTAAATCTCAGAATGAGCATCATTATTCCATCAATCTTATCATCCCATCAGTCACCCTAATCATAGTCCTCATTGAATCATTCTTAATCATAGTTTAGACTTTGGTTTCATGACTCGCTTAAATTCCAAACTTTTTGAGCCAAAGTTAATTAATAAACCGATAAGAAGTCCATAAGCTTCTAAATAATTAATGGCTTGTGCGAGGTGGACATCTTCTAGTTTAATGACAGCTTTTAATTCTACCATTATCTTTTCTTCGACGAAAAAATCAACCCGTCTTGTACCGATATGTGTTCCTTTATAAAAAATATCCATTTCATGTTCTCGACTAAAGGAAAGTCCTTGATGAGTCATTTCTATGGCTAATGCACGTTGATAAATAACTTCTTGGAAGCCATTTCCTAATGTTCGGTGTACTTCCATTGCACAACCGATTATTTTACCTGTTAATTCACTGTCTGGGTACTTTTGGGAAACATAATTCATTTGTCTAAACTATGATTTTTGTGATTGTTTGATTAAATATGATTAAAGTCTATGATAAGTCTCATCATCCTTTCAATCTTGTCACCCTAATCATAGCCCTCATTTAATCATCCCTAATCACAGTTTAGACTGTTTTGGCTTTGCGTTTTCGGGTGGTCTTTTTGGGGGGTGATGGGGTGTCTTGTTGAATGCGTTTTAGGAGTTCGCTGGCTGGTTCATCATCGGGATTTTGGGGGACGAGTTTGCCTTCAAAGGAACGTTTTAAGATGCTTTGGCGCAGGGCTTCTGCTTTGTCTAAGTTCTCGGTGAGGGTGGCTTCTAATTGGTCACAGATGGATAATCGGGATTCGATTTCTTGGACGATTTGGGTTTGTTCTTTAAGGGAAAATAAAGGAATAATGAGATTTTTAAGTTGAGTAGTATTAACTCTTGGTCTAGTAAAGCCATGAACCAGATTACAGATTTGATTATAAAAGTAACGAGAACTAACGGTATATAGCAACCACTTTTGGACAGTAATTTTTGAGAAAGTACGAATACAAAAACAGTCTGCTTTTGCAATTGCTTGAGTAGATAATTTTGGCAATAAAGTTGCTCGAATAAACTCATTGATGAAAGAAGCAAAGATTAAATCATTTTCAGATACTGTATGCTTTTGAAGAGTTAAAAACTTTTCATTACTGATAAATGATTGTTTATCATCATTAAAACTTAAATAGCCGATATTTTCTAATCTAATAACACGAACTCCATAATCAGTATAATCTTTAGTCTTAAGGTTAGAGCCAAAGGGCCCGTCAAATATTTCTTGACATAAATTCCCCAATTTAACCCACAACCACCCATTAGGTAATTGAGGTAATGCGCTTAATTCTTCCTCGCTTAAGGGGGGTAACTCTTTCAACTTCTTCAGTTTGGTGGGCTTTTTGCCCTCTTTTCCCTTGGCTTCCCAATCTTTAACCGCTTGTTTCCAGTCTTCTAATTGCTGCTGATAATGAGCCTCTCTTTCGGCTTTTATCTGCTGTAATAGGGTGTCAGCATCCTCTAGGCTGTCCTGATGTTCGGTGCGCCATGCTTCGGTTAATTTGCCCTCAAATGCCCATTTTAACACCGCTTGACGGTAGGTTTTCAATTGTTCTAGGGCTTTTTTTAGCGAGGCAATTCCGTTATCCAGTTCTGAGAATAATTCTTCGATTTTCTCAACAATGCGATGTTGTTCGGGTAGGGGGGGGAGTTTGATTTCTATTTTTTCAAGCTTTCCTACAGAAATATTAGAAATATTAGTTGTTGTTGATGCTTTTTCCCTCACTTTATTCTTAAATTCTTGTGATGATAAATAATAATAAATATATTTATAGTTTAAGTCTTTTGGCGTTCTTAAATTAGCAATAAAAGTTCCTAAAGTTGATTGGAATTTTATATTTTCTACTAAGGCAACTTTGCCTAATAAATTTAAACTATTAGAAATAGAAATCAAAATATCGCCTTTTTTTATAATTTGTTCATTCCTTCTTAAATATGATTGGTCAACAAACCATAAATCATCCCAAGTAACTTTTTCTTGAATATTAGCTGTTCTTAAACAAGCTATACAGTCATCTTGATAGCTCAATTTTTTTGCATCTTTCGGAAATGAAATACCTCTTATAGTAGTTAAACAATTTTCAATGGCTACTAAACGCCACCCCTGCGGTAATTCTGAAAACATAGAGTTTGAATCAGTCATAATAAATAAAAATCACTCCTTTAGTTAATTAAACTGCTTCTCCGTCTTCTAAGGTATAAATATCAGGTTCATCCTTGAGAAAATCAAAAGAATGACTCTTTTCAGCTAACTTCATTAGCTCCTGTGTACTCACTAGATGGTCATCAAAAAACAACTTTTGTTCAAAGCTTTGACGTTCTTCATCCGAAAGAGATTGAACAAGCGAAACTAAAGACTCTACTAATTTTTGATTCATCGTTTAATATTCCTTCATTTTAAACAATAATTAAAAGATTCTTTTCGCATTTCATCAATCTCCTCAGCCGAAGGAGCTTCACCCAAATCCTGACAAATACCTAACAAAGATTGACGGGGTTTCTTGACCTTTTCTAACTCTGATTCAAGGTCATCAGAAAGCTGCTCAATCAGCCGTTTTTTATCCACTGGGGATAATTGTTTCGCCAATTCCATCACATCTTTTAATGTCATTTGGACTCCTTTATTAAGCTATAAATATTCAACAATACCGTGCATTTCTTCAGGAGACATCACCTCATAAATTAATATTAAACTACGGATAACCTCTCCAATGGAACGACTGCCCTTTTTACAAAAAGCGATGCCATAATGGGTATTGTCTTGACTCGCAATCTTGAGAAAATCCGTGTCATGGGTAACAATCACCCGTTTTTCCTGCTTCACAAATGCTAATTGTACCGCATCGGATGTTCCTGCCATATTCATCTCAAAGGTTGTTGTTACCTCAATTCCCTGACTACGAAGGGCTAAGGCAACATCAGGGTCAACATTTTCATCCAAATGATAGCGAATTCGTTCATTCACCCCGTAAACCCCTCAATTTTTCTTGTAACCGAGAAGGATGATTTTTTTGAAATTCATCGGCAAACGCTTCATCTTCGGTCATTTGCTGGTCAATTTCCCCTTGATGCTCGTAATAATAAGACATAGCCCCATAAACCGAAGCCAGAGAAAGACGATATTTCCCTGCTATTAATTCTAAAGATTGCCCCATTTTCAGATACATAATGGCAATTTCAGCCACCGTTATGCGACTGCCGACAATATGCGGTCTGCCATTGCGAATATCGGGCGTTATTTTAATATGTTGGATTAAGGTTACAGTCATAGTTTAAGCCACTAAAGCGGTGTTAAGTTCCTCGATAAGCTCATCCATCTCATCGCCAAAAAGCTGATAGAGTTTACCCAGTCCTCCCATACTATCAAAAGGCGTATAGTCTAAATCCTCTCGCTCTAAGGCAAAAGAACTGATAATATGTTCCTTCATTGCCCTTAACCATTGCATCTGTTCTTCATTAAATTTTACGCTCGCTCCTGCTTGTTTTTGAAACACCCATGTCTGAAAGGCTTTATCAATACGCTTTTCATGGGGGGTTAAGACCTCATCTAAGCCTATCATATCAAATCCGGTTGAATGGCCATAAAATAAGAAAAAGAAATGATGAGGATACACAAGATGCCCAGACGAATCACAATTGCTCCTCACCTAAGTTCAGAGGAACTATATAAACGCTATCGTCA
>JBFRWB010000073.1:0-4802 GCA_051439375.1 Microcystaceae cyanobacterium | reverse complement strand
GCTTTAATAACTCTAACGCTTCTGCTGGTTCTAACACCTTTAACTTTAACTGATTTAATTGTCCCAAACGCTGACGACTGGTAACAATCACCTTAAACTTATCATTCTTTGGCGGTAAATAAGGCTTAAGACGCTGATAACTCTGCACATCATCAAAGATTAATAATACCTCACCCTCTGGCCAATGACTCCAACAATAATTAATCCTTTCAGCAACGCTAAACTCATCAGGAGGATTAAGATTAAAATGAATGCGACAAAAAGATAGAATCTGCAAAGAAATCTCTTGACTCCTTGCTTCTAGCCAACAAATTCCCCCTTGATACTGTTCTTGAAACCGCAAAGAATATTGCAACGCTAACTCTGTTTTACCTACTCCTCCCATTCCCGTTAACGATTTAACCGCCGAAGTAATCAGCAATTGACTATTATTATTAAGGGACTCTGCTATTTCCTGTAACTCATCGCTTCTTCCTACAAAGGTTTGTGTTCCCCTATGGGGGATATTCTGAGGAAGAGACGTTAACGGTAAGGGGGGGACAGGATGATTGATAATGTTATAAACATTTTTATCCCCACCAATATTATCACCGCTTCCTGAATGACTTTGGTGGATATTAGGTTGAGTTTCCTTATCAGGGGAATTGTTGTGAGTCATAAGATTAATCAAATGTTTGTAGTAAGCCCTTTAGGGCTTAATATCTGAGTCAGTAGGGTGGGCAAAGTCAGTAGGATGGGCAACATACGCTGATTTAATCTTATCTTAGAAAATATCAATGGCTGCCCACAACCTATTTATTAGCTAAACTTTCATCTTGAATGGTGGGCAAAGTTTAAAGTTTATTGCTTGAATCTTTCTGCTTTTCTTTTTGCCCACCCTACGATAAGACTATACTTTACAGTAGTCAGTAGGGTGGGCAGCATAGGCTGATTTAATCTTATCTTAGAAAATATCAATGGCTGCCCACAACCTATTTATTAGCTAAACTTTCATCTTGAATGGTGGGCAAAGTTTAAGGTTTATTGCTTAAATCTTTCTGCTTTTCTTTTTGCCCACCCTACTATACTAACCATATCTTGCATTTCTCTGAACACCCGCCTTGAAATGAATTTCAACGCTAATTAGTAACGTTCAATAAATTGAACTAGAGTTCTTAAGATAGTTATCTTTAGATATGGCAGAGAAAGGGATGGTTAGGACATGATCTGATTGTATAACTATATCTTGCATTTCCCCAAACACCCGCCTTGAAATAAATTTCAACGCTAATTAGTAACGTTTAATAAATTGAACTAGCTTAACATAGTTATCTTTAGATAACGATACATATTAGCCCTGTCAATTTATTGCAGGGCGATAGTGAGTTATGTCTTAACCAAAGTGAGTCAGTTTTTGACCACTATGATTTTTATCAAAACCCTATAAGAATTGATTAAATGTTTTAAAACAAAACAATAGGGGCGCAAAACTTGCACCCCCATAATAATAATTCAGAGTAAAACCCAACCGTTACAACGTTTTCAAATATTCAACCAAAGCCGTCTTATCACTCTTAGGTAAGTCTATCCCATATTCATGACCTTGATTGCCATTTCCTCGCACAGTTACATCGTATTTAAAGCCAATTTCCTCCGCTTCCTTCCCACTAGAGATAAATCCCACATTGTCAGGATTATAAACATCATAACCTCGATAAAAAACAGGGGTGCGTTCTTCTGGTTTCTTAAACAAGTCCTCAAGATAAGGAACAGAACCATTATGCAGATAAGGCGCACGTAACCACAACCCCTCTAAAGAAACCGCTAAATAACCATCCGTTTTCCGTAATTGATCAAAATCCCAATCATAGCCTTCCCCATACTCGTTATACACATCGGCGGCTTCCTGTGTCCACATTTCCAAGCGGTTAATATCTGTCCCTACCTCAGTTTGAGGAATAACCGTTCCCGTTCGTTCTCCGCCAAATGCGTGACAAGTGGCGCAATTTTGCTCAAAAATCGGTTCTCCCTTCTCCGCTAAAGCCGTATCAATGGAATAAGGATATTTAGGGGGTTGATACGCCCGAATAAAAGCTTCTACCCGTTGTAACCCTTCAATATTAATCGATTTAGGTGTCGCACCATCCCCAATAGCCCCCGTATTTACCGTCTCAGTCAAAGAGGTTTCTAACCCATCCCAATGATAGGCAAAATTATTAGCAACATGCTGTTCTTGATTCCAAAGGGGCATCATATCCGAGTTTCCGACTGTATCATCCCATTCTAAACCAAGGGTACGGAATTTCACGGGATTAAAGGGGTCAATGCGCCCTGGCCCCCAATTAGGACGACTATCCATCCAAGCATAAGAGGCTTTTTGCTGCAAGAGTCCTCGTTTAGTTTGGGGAATAATGATGTAACGATAGAGAAATTTATCTAAGAAAGAGAAACGATGATTATATTCAATTTCTGGCAAAATATAGTCAGCCGTAAAACGGACATCACTCGCACAATTAAATAAAAAGCGCAAGTATCCCTGAGAATCAAAAAGGTTTGCTGGTGCAGTGGGAATAATCGTCGGTTTAACATCTCCTACCTTACGATAACTACCATGGTGACAAGTTGCACAATTGATCCCCACTCTGGGAAACCCAATGGTTTTTTTAGGAAACCCAATGGGTAATTCTTGTCCCTCCTCCCAAGTAATTCCTAAAGACGTATAACCCCCTGCGCGGGGCAAATACTCAGGAAAGAGACGGGGTAAGACTAACCATATCCAATAGGGGACTCCTTCGGCGTTTTCTGCCCCCATTGAACCGTATTTAAAGTTATCTTCAGGGGATTCATAGTAAACAGGAACTTCCCGAAAGAGATTGTACCATCCTACATAGGCGATCGCACCAAATAACAAGATGACAATCAAACCAATGGTAACAAGGGTTCTCCCTATGTTGTTTTTTGCAGCTTCCATAGTTAAAAAGATGACAATTTCAATAATTTTTGACAATTAGACGGAATTAGGCACTTAATTCCTCAGTTTGCTGAACGGGGTTTCTCACATAAGCAGGGGCATCTTTAAGGGCTAAATAGAGTAAAATTCCTTGTGTTACCCCAAAGAGAAGATCCACAACAGCAATGGTTAAAAATCCTAAACTTTGGTTAAAAAAGAGGACAGCAAGGATGAAAAAGGATGAACCCCCTCCCCTTGTCACTAATACCGACATCCATGCAGTGGCTTTGTAGCGAAAGGGATCAATTGCCCCCGGAATATAGATAATGGTAATCTCAAGTAGTAACAATCCTGCCGCCCGTACCCAAATAATAGGGACAGGAATTTGCATCTTGAGGAAGGAAAGTAAGGCTTCAGGAAAGAAAAGAAGGGGGATAATAAAGAACAGATTGACGAAAATACCGAGCCAAACCATTCTACCAAACCATTTCGCATAAGTATTCATAAGTTACTCCTAAATTCCTTTCATATATTCAACAAGGGCAGCTTTTTCTTCATCAGAATAAGTACCATAGACATGACCTTGATTGCCATTACCGGGTAAAGCAGTGTCATACTTAAAGTATTCTTGGCCATTTTCCTCAGCCACATCGGAAACAAAGCCAACTTTCTCAGAATCAAAGACATCATAGCCCCGATAAAACACTTTAGGACGATTTTCAGGCTTTTCCAAAAGATCCCAAAGGGTGGGGACTGAACCATTATGTAAGTAAGGCGCACGTAACCAAACCCCATCTAAGGGTAAATTAGCATAGCCATTGGTTTTACGAAAATGGGTAAATCGTTGATCTTCTCCTTGATAGGTAATGCCAGTAAAAAGAGTATATTGATTTTCTGCCAATTGATCGGTATAAGAGTCTAATCTTCCCCGATCTGTGCCAATTTGATCAATCGGTTCAACTGTTCCCCCTTTTTCCCCATCAAAAGCATGACAACTGGCGCAATTCTGCTCTAAGAGTATCTTTCCTTGCCTTGCTAGGGTTTGATCAATCGGATAAGGATACTTGGGGGGAGAAACATCCCGTAACCACTCTTTAACCCGTAAAACTGAAGAAAAATTAATCGTTGTCGGTTGCACAAGTGCTAAAGATGCGCTTTTATTCCGTTCATCCACCGAGTCATTATTACCATCCCAATGTAATTGCATCCCTTCCTTTGCTCGTTGATTCCAAACAGGAGGATAATCAGCAATCCCGTTAATTTCCTTAGTGGCTAAGTCATCAGTTGGGAAATTGAATCTTAAGGCCTTATAAGGAGTAAAGGTATCCACTCGGCCAGGTCCATAGGCGGTTTGACGCTCCATAAAAGCGAATTTCTCAGCTTGAATCATTAACTGATCTTTAGATTGAGGGATGGCCACAAACTGATATAAAAGCCTCTGTATAGGGTTTAAATTTGCGCCTGCTGCATTAATATAAGGCATCATTTCTCTAGCGTTAAACCGTGCATCTGTCCCCACTGTGCCTAAAAATTGAATGTATGCGCCTAAATTAACCGTGTGAGCTGGCATCGTTGTCATTATTTCTGAATTACTTTTACGATTCTTGCGGACTGTTCCCACATGACAGGTAGCGCAATTTTGCGTAACAACTTCTAAGCCACTAACCCGACTTTTCGCAAAGCCAATCGGTAATTCATGGTCTGGTTCTTGGATAAATCCAAAGGCGGTATAATCCTGACCCCCTAGCGGCATTTTATCGGCAAACATGGTGGGTAACACCTGCCATATCCAATAAGGAAGACCGTTACTGGATTCTCCCCCAAACGAACCATATTAAAAATGCTCATTAATGTCCTGATAGGACACCGATGT
>JBFRWB010000072.1:0-37269 GCA_051439375.1 Microcystaceae cyanobacterium | reverse complement strand
CAGCAGCAATAGGAGATTTTGTTACAGCACTTTATAACCCGCGATCGCAAACTCGTCAAAACCAAATTGTAGAAGCACAAAATATATTTTTACAACATCGTAATCCGAATACTCCTGTTGCTTTAGTGCGCTGTGCTTATCGTCAAGATGAAACTATAATATTAACAAATTTAGAGGAAATGTTAAACCATAATATTGATATGTTAACTACTGTTTTAATTGGAAATAGTAGCACCTTTTTGCACCAAAATTGGATGATTACACCAAGGGGATATAATAAATTGAGAGTGTAAAATACAGCATTTATAACATATATGAAATAAAAGTGTTTTAAGAAATTTTCTATGATTTTAAGGTAACTATAAATATCATTTACCTCAAATATTATCAAATCATAGAAACCATAATTAATCTTTTTCTTCTCCACACTCCCCACACTTCCCCATCTCCCCACACTTCCCCATCTCCCCACACTTCCCCTAACTGTTAACTGGTAACTGATCGCTGAAATGATAAAACTCTCAGAATTGTCACATAAATTAGGGTAGTTTTACTTAGATTAAGTTTTCTTAATGTAAATATTTACAAAAACTTTAGGATCAACGTGCCACTCTATGATATAGACAAAAACGGATTAAATAAGGAGACGGATTGAGAAAAAAAACTTATCAGGAAACTTAATCAGAGGGTCTATAAATTGTAATCAAAAAAAACTAAGATAGAGAAAAAAGAATGTTAAAACAAGATAACCCTCATGGTATGATGAGGACTCGAAGCGGAGATAACTACTCAATCCGGTAGTTCAGAGGAGACTTCTGAGTGCCGAATATAGAAATTTTCTCACTATGCGCCCATTAGTTGACCCTAATTAGCACGCTGCTTGACTGAGAAATTAAAAAGACCAATTTATGGAGGAATAACTCAATGGTACAAGCCAAATCCAAAGGGTTTCAGGCCGGTGTACAAGACTATCGCCTAACCTACTATACTCCCGAATATACGCCCAAAGACACCGACTTACTCGCTTGTTTTCGGATGACCCCCCAACCCGGCGTTCCCCCCGAAGAAGCAGGTGCTGCGGTAGCTGCGGAATCTTCAACCGGGACATGGACAACGGTTTGGACAGATAATTTAACTGACTTGGATCGTTATAAAGGACGTTGCTACGATATTGAAGCCGTTCCTAACGAAGACAATCAATATTTCTGCTTTATTGCTTATCCTTTAGACTTATTTGAAGAAGGCTCAGTTACCAACGTTTTAACCTCTTTAGTAGGTAACGTTTTTGGATTCAAGGCCTTACGTGCTTTACGTTTAGAAGATATTCGCTTCCCCGTTGCGTTAATCAAAACCTTCCAAGGACCCCCTCACGGTATCACCGTTGAACGGGATAAATTAAACAAATACGGTCGTCCCTTACTTGGATGTACCATTAAACCCAAACTTGGTTTATCCGCTAAAAACTACGGACGTGCGGTTTATGAATGTCTTCGCGGTGGTTTAGACTTCACCAAAGATGACGAAAACATCAACTCTCAACCCTTCATGCGTTGGCGCGATCGCTTCCTCTTCGTTCAAGAGGCGATCGAAAAATCTCAAGCAGAAACCAATGAAGTTAAAGGTCACTACCTTAACGTAACCGCCGGAACTTGCGAAGAAATGCTCAAACGGGCAGAATTCGCCAAAGAAATCGGCACACCCATTATCATGCACGACTTCATCACGGGTGGTTTCACCGCTAACACCACCTTAGCTAAGTATTGTCGTGATAACGGCTTATTACTGCACATTCACCGTGCAATGCACGCAGTAATTGACCGTCAGAAAAATCATGGTATTCACTTCCGCGTTTTAGCAAAATGCTTACGTCTCTCTGGTGGCGACCACTTACACTCTGGTACAGTTGTCGGTAAACTCGAAGGGGAACGGGGCATTACCATGGGCTTCGTTGACTTAATGCGTGAAGACTATGTAGAAGAAGATCGCTCTCGCGGTATTTTCTTCACCCAAGACTACGCTTCCATGCCTGGCACCATGCCCGTTGCTTCAGGTGGTATCCACGTATGGCATATGCCCGCGTTGGTTGAAATCTTTGGTGACGATTCTTGCTTACAATTTGGTGGTGGTACTTTAGGACACCCTTGGGGTAACGCACCGGGTGCAACCGCTAACCGGGTTGCTCTTGAAGCTTGTATCCAAGCTCGTAACGAAGGCCGTAACTTAGCTCGTGAAGGTAACGACGTTATCCGCGAAGCTTGTCGTTGGTCTCCTGAATTAGCAGCCGCTTGCGAACTCTGGAAAGAAATCAAATTCGAGTTCGAGGCAATGGATACCCTCTAAATTGGGGAAACAGTTATCAGTGAACAGTAAAACCAGAGTGTTTGTTGCTTAATGAGTACAATTTACCAGTTGACTTATAACAAACCACTGATAACTGACTCTTATGTGGCATCCTACCCTTAAGAGGACTGATAACTGAAACCTATGTACCCAAAAAAGATTGCTAAGGACACGGCAGATGTTTTACAGAGCTACTTGACCTATCAAGCAGTTCGTACCATTATCGATCAACTGTCAGAAACCAACCCTAACCAAGCGATTTGGTTGAGGCAATATTTAGCCCGCCATAATGTACAGCAGGGAGAATCCTTTTTTGAGGAATTAATGGGGACTAATAAGGAATTATTATTGCGAATTTTGACAGTACGAGAGCATATCGCCGAGCAAATTCTCGACTTTTTGCCAGCAATGGTACGCAGCAACATTAGTCAAGCCAACATCGAACACCGTCGTCAACTCTTAGAAAGACTAACTGGTTCTTCTCTATCAGCAGAGGATGATTCTCAAGCGTCTTGAACATTAATTTATTAACCACCAAGGAAAACGATACCCATGAAAACGTTAACCAAAGAGCGTCGTTACGAAACTCTCTCCTATTTACCCCCTTTAACCGACCAACAAATTGTTAAGCAAGTTCAATATTTATTGGATCAAGGCTTTATTCCTGGGGTAGAATTTGAAGAAAATCCTCTTCCTGACACCCACTTCTGGACTATGTGGAAATTGCCTTTATTTAGTGCATCTTCTTCTCAAGAAGTATTAGCAGAAGTACGGGAATGTCGTTCTGAATATCCTAATTCTTACATCCGAGTTATTGGTTTTGATAACATCAAACAATGTCAAACTGTTAGCTTTATTGTTCACAAACCTAATGCTGGTGGAACTCGCTACTAAGGTATTAAGTGAAATAAGTTAGAGTATTAGGATTAAGCACGAGGGATTTATTTCTCTCGTGTTTTTTATTTGATTATTTCTGGACTTTCCCCTTAACAGCAAGCGAAAACCTATACTGTCAACCCTACAATTGTTAAATTATTGTCTCTTGTTCGAGTTCAAAGTAGAAACCGAGTTCAATTTTAACTCTAAATACACCAATAAAGCATTAACATCCGCAGGATTAACCCCCCCAATACGAGACGCTTGGCCAATCGTTAAAGGTTTAACCTTATTAAGTTTTTCTCTGGCTTCCATTGATAAGGTATCAATAGTCATATAATCAAGGTCTGGGGGTAAATTACGCTGACGATAACGATTTAATTGGTCAATTTGATTCTGTTGACGCTTCAAATAACCCGCATATTTAATGTCAATTTCTGCTCCTTCTTTTTCCCCTTGAGCTAAACTAGAATTCCCTAAATTATATTGTTCCAAATTAACATAATGAAACTTAGGACGGCGTAATAAATCCGCTAAAGAAACTGAGCCTTTAATTTTCTGTTGGGTATCCGTTGCAATTGCAATTCCCACCTCTTCTTTCTCTTTAATTCGGGTTTCGTGCAACCGTTCTTTTTCCGCAATAATATTTGCTTGTTTGTCTTGGAATAATTGCCAGCGACGGTCATCAATTAAACCAATTTGACGACCTAAAGGCGTTAACCGTTGGTCAGCATTATCAGACCGTAAAACAAGGCGATATTCAGATCGTGAGGTTAACATTCGATAGGGTTCTCTTAAATCTTTGGTACACAAATCATCAATTAATGTACCCAGATAACTTTCTTCCCTTGGAAAGATAATCATCTCTTCTCCTTTAACTAATTTAACCGCATTAATTCCTGCGACAATTCCCTGCGCTGCGGCTTCTTCGTATCCCGTTGTTCCATTTAATTGTCCTGCACAAAATAACCCTTCAATAGTTTTTGTCATCAAAGTCGGATAACATTGAGTCGCCGGTAAATAGTCATATTCCACTGCATAAGCGGGTCGCAACATTGTACAATTTTCTAAACCCGGAAGGGTTTTTAGCATAGCTAATTGTATATTTTCAGGTAAACCCGTAGAAAACCCTTGAATATATAATTCTGGAATTTCTCTTCCTTCGGGTTCAATAAAAATTTGATGACTTTCTTTATCCGCAAAGCGAACAATTTTATCCTCAATAGACGGACAATAACGGGGGCCTTTTGAATCAATAAAACCACCATAAATGGGAGACAAATGTAAGTTATCCCGAATTAATTGATGGGTTTTAGCAGTGGTTCGGGTTAAATAACAATTCATTTGTTGTCGTTCGACCCACACATCCGGGTCAAAACTAAACCAGCGTACCTCCTCATCCGGGGGTTGGGGTTCGAGTCGGCTATAATCAACAGAACGCTTATCTACCCTGGCAGGAGTCCCTGTTTTTAGCCGTCCTGTTTCAAATCCTAAGTCATTGAGGGTTTCTGTCAGTCCAACGGCTGCAAATTCTCCTGCACGTCCTGCTGACATCGATTTACCACCAATCCAGATTTTTCCCCCTAAAAATGTTCCTGTGGTGAGGACAACGGCCTTCGCTTGGAAGCAAGTACCAAAGTAGGTTTGAATGCCAATAATTTCATCGTTATTTCCCAATACCAAATCTGTGACCATTCCCTCACGAATGAGCAAATTATCTTGATTTTCCACAATATTTTTCATGACTGCCGCATATTCTCGTTTATCAGTTTGCGCCCGTAACGCCCACACAGCCGGTCCCCGTGAAGAATTGAGAACCCGTTTTTGTAAATAGGTACGGTCGGCCATCTTGCCGATTTCTCCCCCTAATGCGTCAACTTCGTGGGTTAACTGGGATTTAGCGGGGCCACCAACGGCAGGATTACAAGGTTGCCATGCTATTCTATCTAGGTTAAGGGTTAAAAGTAAGGTACGACAGCCTAACCGCGCACTCGCTAAGGCCGCTTCACATCCTGCGTGGCCAGCACCAACTACAATAATATCAAAGCTATCTTGAAAGTCTTGGGGGAGTCTGAGGGTCATGGGGATAAGATGATGAAATGTCGATTTATTAAGGGTTAAGCTGTTTATGATTAATGCTTCTTTGATCAATGATAATCCTTTTCTCCCTATTTTGTCAGATATTGAAGAGACAAGTGAAACAAGCCTGATTGTTTTGGGTTATACTTTGAACGGCTTAGAAGTGAAATTTAATTACATTTATTTTCTTGCAAGACTATCAAAAATCATGCTGTTCTTTATCTCCTTATGGTTGTCCTGAGATTCAATCAAGAAGAAATTAGCGTGACTTCTCACCTATCATTTGCTATATTATTCCACCAATTTTTTAAGGTATGACTTTTAGGGGGTCTATATCTTCCTTTTTCTTGAATTGATATGAGGATAGATTTTAATTTTACCCCAGTTAACTGGTCTTTTTCTGACCAATATTTAATAATATCTGGAGTTGAAACCATTTCGAGCTTAGGATTTTCTTGGGAAAATAAATTAATCGCTGCTTTGTCATCTGTTGCGATCGCCCAATCTCTAGAAATAGCGATCGCATAACAGCCGCAGCCCTTATTCCATAAACTTTACAGCCCTTAAGTTGACGTTAATCAACACTGTTATGTCCTCCATACAGTCATGTTTCTAATCACTTCAATGATCACCCTTTCTTCATCAAAAAAGCTACCAGAGAAAACAACCCTAACCCTAAAATAGAACTAGGCTCAGGTACAGATGGATTATTTTGTGGAGAAAGATTAGCAATCCAAGAGTCTAAAAAACCACTAGGATTAGTTCCATAACCCACAATCGTTAAACCATCAGCAGAAATTTCCCTCGCTTGGATTAAAGTCCAACCCGTTAGGTCTAAACCATAATCATTGATTAAAACCGCTTGTAAGCTTCGCATCCCTTGGGTACTATCCCAGATGAATGCTTCATCACCGTTAGCACTATTGCTGACACCAACCACAACAGACCCATCTGCTGACACTCCACTAGCACCGCTAAAAAAATCACCCCCCGGTAAGTCCCCTAATCCGACCATTCCCGTTGCTTGTGTCCAACGAAATGCCTCATCACCGTTAGCACTATTGCCCAAACCAACAATAACAGACCCATCTGCTGATACCTCCGAAGGATTAAAAGTAAGATACCTACCAGCATCACCCCCCAGTAAGTCCCCTAATCCGACCATTCCCGTTGCTTGTGTCCAACGAAATGCTTCAGCACCGTTAGCACTATTGCCCAAACCAACAATCACAGAGCCATCTGCTGATACTCCAGTAGCACCGCTAAGGAAATCACCCCCCGGTAAGTCCCCTAGTCCGACCATTCCCGTTGCTTGTGTCCAACGGAATGCTTCATCACCGTTAGCACTATTGCCAACACCAACAATCACAGAGCCATCTGCTGATACTCCATAAGCACCGCTAGAGAAATTACCCTCCGGTAAGTCCCCTAGTCCGACCGTCCCCGTTGCTTGTGTCCAACGGAATGCCTCAACACCATTAGCACTAAAGCCCCAACCAACCACAACAGACCCATCTGCTGATACTCCAAAAGGAAATGCACTAACCCCCTCCGATCCTATCCTAACCCCTGAAAAGAGGCGGCCTGTGCAGGGAAAGCCACCCCGATCGCACCCAATCCTATGCCTAAGCTGATAGAATAGGCTAGTGTCTTGTTCATGACCTGATAGACTCCAAAAACTAGGTTATATTTAAACCGTAGTTCCTTGCTCTAGTTTTCTCAGTGGGAATTAGTGGCAATTTTACATTTTTTAATACAATATATTTTGTGGGATAAAGTGGGATTTAGTCACAAAAGTAGGAGCAAAATATGATAAAGTAAACTTAAGTTTTCCTTAATAAAGCAAAGTATATGGATATTCAAGACGTTCTAAAATGGACTGATCAACAGATATTAGCTAAAACAGGCCAGCATCTTGATTCCTTGCAAAAATCTATCTTAGAGGGAGTTTGGGAACATCAAGATTATGAGGAAATTGCAGATAAAAATGAGCGCAGTTATGACCATATCAAAAAAGAAGCATGGAAATTATGGAAACTGTTATCGGATGTTCTTGAAGAAGATATAAAAAAAAATAATGTTCGTTCTATTTTAGAAAATAAAGCTTCCTCTACTATTTATAATTTTGTTAATTCTCCACAGATTAACAGTAATAATATTAGCCATAATAATGTAAATATTTGCAGAGATAATCCCCCATCTTCAGACAATGATTTTAATCCGTCTTCAAATAACAATAACAATCAATTCCCAATTATTGATTTAAGTCAAGCACCAGAATTAAGCTGTAACTATGGACGTGATTTAGAACTCTCAACCTTAAAAGAATGGATAGCAAACCAAACCAGATTAATTACCATTTATGGCTTAAGTGGAATTGGCAAAACAGCTTTAACCCTTAAATTAATTGAAGAAATCAAAACAGAATTTGACTATATTATTTATCGCAGTCTTGATCATACTCCCCAACTCATTGATCTTAAAGATGATCTTAAACAATTTTTTGCTCAATCTCAACCATCTCCATTACCTGATATTATCTCTTATTTAAAATCCTATCGCTGTCTAATCATTGTAGATGACTTACAGACTCTTTTTAAAACAGATGAATTAGCAGGTCAATATTTGAAAGGATCTAAAAATTACAGTAAATTCTTTCAACAAATTGTTATTAACTCCCATCAAAGTTGTTTAATCTTACTCAGTTGGGAACAACCCAGAGAATTTACCACCTTAAAATCAGACAAAATAAAAACCCTCTATCTTCAAGGTTTAAACCCTCAAGCTGAAGAAATTTTACAGGAATATGACTTAAAAAATCAGGAAAAATGGTCAGAATTAATGACCCTTTACCAAAGTCATCCTAGCTGGTTAAACATCATCGCATCAACGATAACAGAACTATTTGATGAAGATATTTCCTTATTTTTAGAACAAATGCAAGATGAAATCTATTTAGGCGATATAGAATGCTTAATTGAATCTCATTTACAGCGTTTATCAGAAACAGAAAACAAAGTAATACACTGGTTAGCTCATCAAACCGAAGCCATAGAAACCTTTTCTAAAGGGACTAATCTTGATTTATCATCCTCTCAATTTTGGTCAGCCATTCAATCATTAATGAGACGTTGCTTAGTAGAAAAAATTCAGTTAGAAAACCGATACTATTTTCAAGTTAATCCTATTTTTACAGCGTTTATCCTCTTGAAAAATACCAAAAGCAAAAAAGGGTGAGTCAACCCCATCCTTCAGCAAAAATTAGATATAAAGAGATTTTAGTTTAATTCGATTGAGATAAACCGTTATTTAAGCGCATTAATAATCATAACCCTTCATACTCAGGGCGTAAATCATTACTTTCATTAAAAGTCTGATTCATAAGCTAAGTTCGATCAAGTCTAAAAACAGAAGTCATCTATTTTTAAATAATATGATACAATGGCTATAAATCGATATAAAAAATAAAAAAATCACAATGATTAATCTTGAACAAATAATTATTAATAAAATTCGTAGCCTTTCGCTAGAAAAACAAGAGGATGTTTTACAGTTTTTAGATTTAATCGATGAGGATTTATCTAAAACAATAACACCTAGCGAAATCGAGCAAGCTAAAGAGATTCTAGATAGGGCTAAAAGACGTGCATTAGATAGCCCAAGCAAGTCTCCATCTCAGTTATGGAATGAGTTTAATCAGGCTAAAAGTTCTATTTCCGAGGAATATGAAATAGGAAAGGATTCAGGGATTAATTAAACATAAAAATGCTTAAAGTCATTTTAGATACCTCCGTTTTTGTATCGGTAATTCTTAGTAAAAACCCTGATGCTGCGCCTAGTAGAATCTTACAAAGGTGGCAAAGGGGAGATTTTTGTTTAGTAATTTCCCCTCAGTTACAAAAAGAGTTAATTATAGTTCTTTTACGCAAGGGGATTAAGACAGAATCGATTGAAAACTTAGTGATGGTTATTGAAACGTTAGCACTGCAAATTGAAGGCGTTTATGAGGCTACTATTCTTAATAATATTGACCCAAATGACAATATGTTTTTAGCGGCTGCTTATGAGGCGAAAGCTGACTATTTAGTTTCTCTTGATAACCATTTACTTTCATTGAAATTTTATCATGGTACGCAAATTCTAACCCCCAGTTTATTTTTACAGCGTTTATCGTCTTAAAAAATCCCAAAAACAAAAAAGGGTGAGTCAACCCCACCCTTCAGCAACAATTAAAGATAAATTGTTATTTAACTCTCTTCTTCCACTCCAGCCAACGCCTTAGCCGTTTTATCTCTGTCTAGCTTCAACACTAACACCCCTAACGGTGGTAAACATAAGTCAAGGGAATGATAATGGCCGTGGAATGACCACTCATCCGTCCATTTACCCCCTAAATTACCCATATTGCTACCACCAAACTCCCCTGCGTCGCTGTTAAATAACTCGGTGTAAAAGCCCATTTCAGGGACACCGACGCGATAATGACTATGGGGTTGAGGAGTAAAGTTACACACCACAACTACAAAATCCTCATCATCCTTACTGCGACGAATAAACGACACAACACTATGATTATTGTCGCTACAATCAATCCATGTAAACCCTGCTTCCTCAAAATCTAGTTCATACAAAGCAGGTTCGGACTTATAAAGACCATTTAATGCTTTAAAGAAGCCATTGAGGTTCTGATGGCCTGCATAATTGAGCAAATGCCATTCTAAATCCCCCCAGACGTTCCATTCTGTCCATTGACCTAGTTCCATACTCATAAACATGGTCTTTTTACCGGGATGACAAAACATATAGGTAAATAAAGCCCGAACATTCGCATATTTTTGCCATTCATCCCCCGGCATTTTACCCATCATATTACTCTTCCCGTGGACAATTTCATCATGGGAGAGAGCTAACATATAGTTCTCGCTGTGGTTGTACCACATACTAAAAGTAACGTTATTTTGATGGAATTGACGAAACCAAGGATCCATGCTGAAATAATCCAACATATCGTGCATCCAGCCCATATTCCACTTCAAATTAAAGCCTAAGCCCCCCATATAAGTTGGCCAAGATACCATCGGCCAAGAAGTCGATTCCTCAGCAATGGAGAGAATCCCCGGATAATAGCCAAATAGAACGCTATTAAACTGACGCACAAAATCCGCCGCTTCTAAATTCTCCCGTCCTCCGTATTCGTTAGGATCCCATTCCCCCGGTTCGCGACAATAATCTAAATAGATCATAGAAGCGACTGCATCTACCCGAATCCCGTCAATATGATACTTATCAAACCAAAATAGGGCATTAGAGACTAAAAAATTCCGTACTTCATTGCGATTATAATTAAAGACTAACGTTCCCCATCCCTTGTGTTCCCCCTTACGGGAATCTGCATATTCATACAAATGAGTTCCATCAAAAAAGGCTAACCCGTGGCCATCCTTGGGAAAATGTCCCGGTACCCAATCAACAAGGACACCAATGCCGTTTTCATGGCATTTATCGACAAAATACATAAAATCTTCAGGATTTCCGAAGCGAGAAGTCGGTGCATAATATCCAGTTACCTGATATCCCCAAGATCCATCAAAAGGATGTTCTGCAATCGGAAGTAATTCAATATGGGTGTAACCCATTTCCTTAACATAAGGAAGCAGTTTATCTGCTAATTCGTAGTAACTTAAAAAACGTGCGTCTGTATTCCATTCAGACACCGCAACGGGTTCACCTTCTCCTGAGAGGAGTTTAGGTTTTTCCTGTGCGGACGCATGAATCCATGATCCAATATGTACCTCATAAACAGAGATTGGTTGGGTCAAAGGATCAGTATGACGGCGTTTTTCCATCCAATCTGCATCTTTCCACTCATATTTATCTAAGTCGGCGACGATAGAAGCGGTTTTAGGACGGACTTCTTGCTGAAATCCATAGGGGTCTGATTTTTCATAAATATGGCCTTCCCAGTTCTTAATTTCGTATTTATAAGCACTTCCTTCGCCAATCTCTGGAATAAATAATTCCCACACCATATCATTGCGCTTCCGCATTTGGTGCATCCGACCATCCCAATTATTAAAATCCCCTAAGATAGAGACATTACGAGCATTAGGAGCCCATACCGCAAAATAAACGCCCTTTACCCCATCTACTTCTGTTAAATGTGCCCCTAATTTCTCATAAATCCGATGATGATTTCCTTCCCCAAATAAATGAAGGTCAAAATCTGTTAACTTGGGAGAGCGAAAGGCGTAGGGATCGTAAATAACTCTCTCATGCTCTCCCTGCCTTAATTTTAATTGATAATTCGCCAACTCTGGGGTTTCAATGACACATTCAAAAAAACGATCATTGTGGGCAGCTTGCATGGCATATTCTGCGTGTTCTGTGGGAAGAATCACAGAAACAGCCTCTGCTTGGGGTAAATACGCTCTAACGACCCATTTTGCCGTTGATCCGTTCTCTTCTAGGGGATGAGCACCTAGCACTTCAAAGGGATCATGGTGCAAATTATAGACAATTTGGTTAACTTGTTCTGCTGAAATAGTGGTGGGCATTTATCTAGCGAATCATTTTCTAACTTTAATTCTCCTTATCATACAATCACAGGGGAATGAAAAACTGATCAACCTCTGGCGATGGTATTGGGTTCAGTCGGTTGTGGATCGATAAAATTAGGGTGACGAAATATCACCCTAACTCTTTACTGAAGTTGTGTTCTGACGGTTGAAACTAATTGTTGGATGCTGCCAACATTTCTTTAATTTCTGCCAGTTGTGAAGCCCAACGAGGATCGGGTTGAATAGACTCAGGCTGCTTATTGCTGTTTCCACCACGGCCTTTGCCTTTTTTCCCGCTTTTCTTGCGATTTTCTTTATTGGTGACGTTAGGGGAAGAATTTTCTTCTGTAATTTTTCCTTCTTCCTCTTTGGATTTTCCTTTTGTTCTCGGTTGCGCCCGTTCAATACGAAGGGAAGCTTCCATAAAGGGTTTTCCGTTGTATTCCTCGATAAATTTATCGGCATCTTCTTCACTGTTGACAGTGACAAAAGCAAAGCCCCGACATTTACCCGTTTTGCGATCTTTAATGATTTTAGTGGAGATAACAGAGGCGTTATCTTCCTCTCCTTCAGCGAAGACATTTTGTAAGGAATCACGTTCAATGGGTTCTTTGGGCAAATTACCCACGTATAAGCGAACTGGCATGGTTATACCTCCAGAAGTTGAATATGGACTAAGAAAAAGTAAAAAAACTGTTTTGGGCAATAAATATCTTCTCGCCTTCCCTGCTTAGGCATGAACAAAGTCCCTTCAGAAATTGCCTGACCTTGCATTTCTGATGTGATTCGATTACCCATGGCAGTATTGGCCTTTGATATCAAAGTTGCCAGACGTCTAACGCTCAAATTAAATAAAACCTTCTAACATATAGTCTGTTGGCGGCGATTGAAAGTTAACAATCAACTTAACATGACGATTTCCCCTATTGATTATGACAGACTTTCCTACATTCTGTACAGAAATTTTCGGAAAAATTTTGTAGCTATGAATTTTACTCGTCTTTTGTACCTTTCGATGTCAATAAGGGAAGCGATGCCAAGCTTGTGCCACAATTTTACTTAACCATCCCCGTTGCGCCGAATCCAAAATGGGATCATCTTCTAATACTTCCGCCGTCAGTTCATCTAAAGATCGTCCCTGAGAACGGGCTAACTTGACGACCCCTGCGATCGCTACTGCCACCATTTCCTCATCTACGGGTCGGTGTCGGAGTGCGATAATTTCTTCAGGTTTAACAGGGATCGGATAGTGCATAATTAATTCATGAATATTATTTGATTTCGGTATTTAATGATACAATACAAAGTTAAGTTTTGTTAAGTGCCATCAAGGATTTAATATTAGGAAGTGTAACGTGCTTTTACAAATTTTACCCCCGTAATTTTAGGGAAATTTTAGTATTGACCGATCATGAAGATCCAAGAAATTCTTTATTTAGAAGTGCCAACGCCTGATCTGGCCAGCGTTCGGCAATGGTTACAGCAAGAGTGGAAATCTCCTATTGGACAAAAGATTCCGACTCAAACGGGTGTTCGTTGGCAAATAGACTCAATGGAGGGAGAATTATCTATTTTTACATGGTCAGTTCTACGTACCACCTATTTAAAGGTCTTTCGTTGGGGGAATTCTCCTGTCTCCTCGGAAAAAGCAATAATTAAATCACTAAAACAGGGGCTAAGCTATAAGTTTCCTCCTACCTATCCTGAACCACCAGCGATTGATGGGAAGGAACAGTCCATTTTTGAAGCCTTAGCCCCCTATTATCCAAAAACAGTGCATTTTTTCCGTAAGTTTCCCCGTGGTGAGTTTGACTTGCAACGGGTTTATTGGTGGGAAAAACGGTGGCGTGATAGTGTGCGTCATCCTCAACAGCCAAAACAGGTTATTTTTGAGGTGCAGGAAAGCGAAAAAATCGAAAACGTTAATTATGATCTAATTTATGTTGGCGGGGCATTGGGAGCGATTCATGGGGCGGTAATGGCACGTTTAGGCTATCGAGTTCTGTTGGTTGAACGGCTGCCCTTTGGTCGTATGAATCGGGAATGGAATATTTCACGGGATGAATTTGAGAAATTAATTGAATTAGGCTTATTTACCCCTCAAGAATTCGAGGAATTAATCGCTAATGAGTATAAAGACGGATTTAATAAGTTTTTTGACGGGAATAATCCTGATTATCTTAAAGCGGATGTCTTGCATACCCCAAAAGTGTTAAATATTGCCTTAGATACCTCTAAGTTGTTAGCCGCTTGTGGTAAAAAATTACAGGCAGCAGGAGGAGAGATTTGGGACGAAACGGAGTTTATACGAGCAGATATTTCTAAGGAACAGGTAAAAATTGAATTTGTCCATTTACCCACAGAAAAAACTCAATCAGCCACAGGACGCTTATTAATGGATGCCATGGGAACCGCTTCACCCATTGCTTGGCAACTTAACGGACAGAATACTTTTGATAGTGTTTGTCCCACAGTTGGGGGGATTTTAGAGGGATTAGATGAAACCGTATGGGATAGTCAGTATGGAGATGTTTTAAACTCTCATGGGGATATATCGAGGGGAAGACAATTAATTTGGGAACTTTTTCCAGCAGAGGGTAAAGAATTAACTGTGTATCTATTCCATTATCATGAAGTACATCCTGATAACCCCGGATCTTTACTAGAAATGTACGAAGATTTCTTTAATATCTTGCCAGAGTATCGACGATGTGATATTGAGGCGTTGACGTGGAAGAAAGCCACCTTTGGCTATATTCCGGGACACTTTAGCACAGGGAAAAGCGATCGCACCATTGCTTATGATCGCCTCTTAGCGATTGGAGACGCAGCATCGTTACAATCTCCCCTTGTTTTTACGGGCTTTGGTTCATTAGTACGAAATTTACGGCGGTTAACCCATTTATTGGATATAGCGTTAAAGAATGATTTATTAAAAGCAAAGGATTTAGGGAATATTCGAGCCTATCAGAGCAATATTGCAGTTACATGGTTATTTTCTAAGGGAATGATGGTGCCAACGGCCAAAATGTTACCACCTCAACGGGTTAATGCTATGTTAAATACCTTTTTTGGGTTATTAGCTGATTCTCCCTCCGAGGTAGCTGATACCTTTATTAAAGATCGTACTAGCTGGGGAATGTTTAGCCGTTTGGCGTTAAAAGCAGCCAGAAAAAATCCTCGACTTCTCTTATGGATTTGGGAAATGGCAGGAAGCAAAGATATGATTAAATGGCTAGGGGTTTATGCTGAGTTTACCCTAGATGCTATTATTAATGCTCTTTTTGGTTTTTGGTTTCCTGCGTGGTTAAAACAGTCTCAACCTTGGTTAGAAAAGCGATTTCCTGCAATGTGGTTACGCTTATTAAGTTTTCGATATTATTTGAATGTGAAATGAAAAAGACAGGAGAATTTAATCAGGTACATTATTCTTGATTAATATTTAAGTTAAAAAATTTATGAAACGTCTTCTTTCTCTTTTTTCTGGTTGTGGAGGAATGGATCTCGGATTTGAAGGAAATTTTTGGGTTCATCAAGATTGTATTAATGAGAAGATTCATCCTCATTGGATTATCAAAAAAGAGGAACAATGGGTACTTTTAGAAAAGACAAATTTTGAGATTGTTTTTGCTAATGATATTGAAAAATCTGCTTACAACTCTTGGATGTCTTATTTAGGTAAAAGACACTCGAATGACATCTTTCACTTAGAGAGTATTGTTAATTTAATGAAATTATCTGACGCTGAAAATTTTAATTTTCCTCACAATATCGATATTATAATGGGGGGATTTCCCTGTCAAGATTTTAGTATTTCAGGAAAAAGAAAAGGCTGTTTTTCTCATAAAAGCCATAGGGGAGATTATTTACAAGATGATGAAGATCATTTGCAAGAAAATCGGGGCGTTTTATATCAATGGATGATTAAAGTACTTGAGAAACTATCGCCTAAAGTGTTTGTAGCTGAGAATGTAAAAGGGTTAGCCTCTTTACCTGTTGCAGAACAAATTTTTCAAGACTTTAAGCAATGTCATAATCAAGGATATTTTGTCATTCCTAAAGTTCTTTATGCGCCTAATTTTGGAATTCCTCAAAAGCGAGAAAGATTATTTTTCATCGGTCTTAAAAAAGAGGCATTAACCTCTGATATTTTTCCCATTTTTCAAAATGAAGAACAAGATAATTTGTCATTTAAGCAAAGTTTAGAAAGAGAATTTAAGCACAATCAATATTTTCCCTTTCCTTTTCCAACTCATTACTGTATAGAAAATCAGCCGAAGTGGTTGGACACAAATTTGAAACCTTACGCTACCCTAAGAAGTATTTTAGATAACCTAAATGAACCAGAAAAAGAACCAGAAGATTTATCCCAAATGAAGTACTCTAAGGCAAAATTTTTGAAAAAAGGACAAGGACAAATTGAGATAAATTTAGAGGGATTAAGTCCAACCATTCGAGCAGAACATCATGGTAACATTGAATACCGTAGGCTGTCAACAGAATGTGGGGGGAAATATGTAGATGAGTTACAGCAAGGAAAAATCATGAGAAGATTAACGGTAAGAGAATGTGCAAGAATTCAGACTTTTCCCGATGATTTTGAATTTGTTAGAGATAAAAAATCGGGTTATCCTTTATCAGCGAGTCAAGGATATAAACTGATTGGTAACGCAGTTCCTCCTTTATTAGCTTATCATCTGGCTCAACGATTAGAAAAGTTATGGAATTGCTTATTTATAAATTATTAAAATGATTAACCGATTGAATATCCTTATGTTCCCCATCAATATACTGTAGTGAAATGAAGTCCTCTTAAGTTTTCGGAGATGGCTTCCCTACTCATTCATAATGAGTAATTCAAAAAAAGAAAGCGTTTCAACCTTCCTCACAACCTGAATTAATAATTTATAATTTATAGTTACCGTTTAGGTTATAAAAATAAAATGAAACTGCTCTTTTTAAGTAATGGTCACGGAGAAGATTTAATTGCGACTCGGATCATCGAAAAAATCCAGAAAATCTCTGATTCTCCTCAAATTACAGCCTTACCCATTGTTGGTGAAGGTCATGCTTATCAAAAATTAAAAATTCCTCTCATCGCTACGGCTCAAAAAATGCCATCTGGCGGGTTTATTTACCAAGATAGACGGGAATTATGGCGAGATATTCAAGGAGGACTCTTACAGCTTACGTTAAATCAGTTTAAAGCGGTGCGTCAATGGGGACAAGAGGGGGGGAAAATTGTAGCAGTGGGGGATATTGTCCCTTTATTTATGGCATGGTTTAGTGGCGGAGAATATAGTTTTGTTGGCACAGCTAAATCAGAATATTATATCCAAGACGAGAAAAAATGGCTTAAAAAGCATCTTTCCCTAGAATTTATCTTTGGTTCGATTTATTTTCCTTGGGAACGATGGTTGATGAAAGATGATCGCTGTTGTGCGGTGTTTCCCAGAGATCCCTTAACGGCTAAAGTATTACAAAATAAGTCAATTCCTAGTTACGATTTAGGAAACCCAATGATGGATGAAATTGATCAAGGGATGCTTCCTATTTCTACTCCTTTTTCACCCCATTTAACTATCTTATTGTTACCCGGATCGAGATCCCCTGAAGCACAGCGAAATTGGGAATTAATCTTAATGGGAGTTGACAATATCATTCAACAATTTACAGATAAATCGCTAGTCTTTTTAGCTGCGATCGCACCCAGTCTATCCTTACCGTCCTTTCAAGATATCTTATTCGCTCAAGGTTGGCAAACGACATCAGCAAATGGGTTAGAATTTCCCCTCACCATGACTCAGGTAAATATATGGGAAAAAAACAAAGCTAAACTGATCCTAAGTCAACAAAATTATGCTAATTTTCTTCAATTATCCCATGTAGGACTTGCCATGGCCGGTACAGCAACCGAGCAATTTGTTGGACTAGGTAAACCTGTTTTTACCTTCCCCGGCCTCGGCCCCCAATTCATTTATCGTTTCGCAGAAGCACAAACCCGACTATTAGGAAAATCGGTTATTTTATTAGAACATCCCCAACAAGTCGGACAAGCAATGGGGAATCTGTTAAATAATTCTTTAGAACTCGAAGAAATTGCCACCAATGGACAAATAAGAATGGGAAAAAGCGGTGCATCCCAACGAATCGCTCAATGTTTACTAAATATTTGGTGATTTACAGGTTTATAATGCCAAGGAATATCATAATCTGTCTAAATAGTTAGCCCCAAGACTTGAAAGCTTAATTTTCTGTAACGACAGACTAGGCGAACCAAAAGTTAAGGCTAAACTAAGAGGTATGTGAGCAACTCATGAAAATTCTATGGTAAAGTTACTAGAAAACCCCTTTCGCGTGGGATTACAGCAAGAAAGAACCCCAGAACCCCTCATCTTAGTTATTTTTGGGGCATCCGGCGATTTAACCCAACGCAAATTAGTTCCAGCGATCTATAATCTCAAACGGGAAAGAAGACTTCCCCCCGAAATTACCATTGTGGGAGTCGCCCGTCGAGACTGGAGTGATGATTATTTTCGCGAACAAATGCGTCAAGGGGTAGAAGAATTTTCCAATGGTATTGGCAACGAAGAGACATGGAAAGACTTCGCAGAAGGGCTATACTATTGTTCAGGCAATATGGATGACCCAGAAAGTTACCAGAAATTAAAGAAATTATGCGAAGAAATAGACGGAAAACGAGGAACAAGAGGAAACCGAGTCTTTTACCTCTCTGTATCACCGAAATTCTTCCCCCCCGGTATTAAAAATCTAGGCGCAGCAGGGATGATCGATGATCCCATTAAACAACGTGTTGTCATCGAAAAACCCTTTGGTAAGGATCTAAGTTCTGCCCAAATTCTTAATAAAGTGGTGCAAGAAGTATGTAAAGAGGAGCAAATCTATAGAATTGACCATTATTTGGGTAAAGAAACCGTTCAAAACCTCTTAGTCTTCCGTTTTGCCAATGCAATTTTTGAACCCCTTTGGAATCGTCAATTTGTTGACCATGTGCAAATTACGGTAGCAGAAACCGTAGGAGTTGAAGATCGGGCGGGATATTACGATACCTCTGGCGCACTGCGTGATATGGTGCAAAATCACCTCTTACAGTTGCTTTGCTTAACCGCAATGGAAGCCCCCAATGCGTTAAATGCAGGTAGTATTCGTAGTGAAAAAGTTAAAGTCTTACAAGCGATGCACCTTGCAGATATCCATAATTTAGATAAATCTGCCATTCGGGGTCAATATAAGGCAGGATGGATGAAAGGAAAGCCCGTTGCAGGTTATCGTGAAGAACCGGGGGTTAATCCTGATTCTACCACCCCTACCTATGTTGCTTTAAAATTAATGATCGATAACTGGCGTTGGAAAGGTGTTCCCTTCTATTTACGCACTGGGAAGCGATTACCTAAGAAAGTTAGCGAAATTGCCATCCATTTTAAAGAAGTTCCCCTCTTAATTTTCCAATCTGTCGCTCATCAAACCAACCCCAATATTTTAAGTCTGCGAATTCAACCAAATGAGGGAATTGCTTTGCGTTTTGAGGCAAAAATGCCCGGTGCAGACCTAAGAACTCGCACAGTTGAGATGGATTTTAGCTATGGTTCATCTTTCGGTGTACAAACGGCGGATGCTTATCAACGGTTACTCTTAGATGCGATGTTAGGGGATCAAACTCTGTTTACTCGCGCTGATGAAGTAGAAGAAGCATGGCGCGTAGTAACCCCTGCGTTGGCCGCATGGGATGGTGCAAGTGATCCTGCTACCATTCCTCAATACGAAGCGGGAACATGGGAACCCCATGAAGCGGAATTCTTATTAAATCGCGATGGCCGTCGTTGGCGAAGACTATAGTTCGGTTAGTCGTTAACTATTAACAATAACCAGTAATCAGTGATAAGTTATTAGCGATCACTTTCATCATTAATAGCTTGGATTGATTGCTGGTTACAACTATAAGGAGAAAAATACCTGCTAAAGATATTTATACGCTATCAAATTAAATTTATTGTTTTTGAATATGAAAATATCTACTGAAAGTAGAGATAGAGGAAAGCTTAATTTTATCTAACGACTGACCTACCTTGCCAAAAGTCCAAGTTAAACTTAGCGTTAGGCATCATGAACAAAACAACGAAATTCTATGGTAACGCTGACTAAGGAACAGTATCGATTTAATTGTCCAAGCCTGCGATCGCAATCATGTTTCCTTAGTTAACTGATAATTGTTTACTGTTAACTAAATAACTGTTAACTGTTCACTGACCAAATGTTCACTGTTAACTGAATAACTATGGCAACCCAAACCCCTCCTATTTTCTCCTTACAAAACCCGAAAGATGTTTCAATTGACGTAATTGATGCAGAATTGCGCCAAATTTGGCAAAGCTATGCTGAAAGCGATGACGGACTGGTTGTTACCCGCGCTACCACCTTTACCTTAATTGTCTATGAACCCGAAGCCACTCAACATCTTTTGGCTGCGTTAGGCTTTTATACAGGCCCCATCGACGGAATTGCAGGGCCTCGCACCATGGCCGCTATTAAATCTGCACAAAAAGCCTACAATTTAGAAGTGACAGGGAAATCAAATGAAGCTTTCTTAAGCACATTACAAGCAGAATTCGAGAAAGCCAAAGCAGAAGGAAAATTAAGTAATGAAGCGGAGAAAATTGTTCAAGGTTATACCCCTGATTTAGAAGGGACGGGACTGGCTGATACCATCGCAGCAGCTAACCCTTGTCGTATTATTACCCTTTGTCCCACCGCAGGAGAAGATGAAGGGGTAAAAGCGCAGGTTTCCGCCTATTGTCCAGTACAGAAGCGCAATAATAATAATTTGGTTTGCTGTGAATATATCACCCTCACAGGGACAGCAACCGCCTTAGAACGGGTCAGTGGCATTATTATGGAGTTGATGATTGCTGAACTCCCTAAATTTATCTGGTGGAAAGCAAGTCCCGAACCAGAATATGAACTCTTCACCCGTTTAGCGGAGCATTGTGATACTCTGATTATTGATTCAAGTACCTTCAGAGAACCTGAAGCAGATTTAAACCGTTTAAGCCAGTTATTAAAGCAAAATACCTCTATTGCTGACTTAAATTGGGGAAGATTAGCTGCTTGGCAAGAATTAACCGCCGAAGCATTTGACCCTCCCGAACGTCGTGACGCCATTACTGAAATCGATGGTGTGACGATTGATTATGAACAAGGAAATGTGACCCAAGCATTGATGTTTTTAGGATGGGTGGCCAGTCGTTTGCAGTGGAAACCCATTAGCTATACCCACGAAGGGGGAGACTATGATATTCGTCGGGTAACGTTCCATTGCCCTAACCAGCGTACCATTAACGCCGAATTAGCAGGTGTTCCTCTTGCTGACTGGGGTGAGATTTTAGGGGACTTAATTAGTATTAAATTGAGTTCGACGAACTTAGATGCGGACTGTTGTACGGTTCTTTGTTCGGGTACAACGGGATGTATGCGAATGGAAGCAGGTGGTGGCGCACAGGCTTGTCGTATTCAACAAGTAACACCTTTAGATGACCAAAAAACGGATGTTTTATTAGGTCGTCAACTGCAACGTTGGGGTGAGGATATGCTGTATGTGGAAAGCATGAACCTTACCAGTGAGATTTTAACGTTAGGAAGTCAGTGAACAGCTTAAAATTAAAGGTTGTAGCGAGACAGTCTTGTTTTTTAGGAAAGTGTAAACAATGTGACACGATGGGGTTATACCTCCGTGTCTTTTTTTTGGTTAAAAACTGCAACATCTGAGTTTTGCACTGCAATTTTCTACTTATTTGACGGAGATTTATCGAGTTTAAACCCATCAATTAACCATTCCTTTTCTTCCTTAACCAAATTAATGACCGTCGGAATTTCCTTGCCCGATTTAAGAATAATATTGACCGTCACACTGGCCGCTTGACTATCATTTTCCATCTTGGGAATTCCTAAAATTAAACGCTGATAGGTTTTAATTTTATGAGTTTTAATAAACTTTTTTAACTGTGCTTTACTCATTCCCTTACGAAACCGATGGGTTGTCATTTGATAGGAAATATCAAGCTGATTTTCGCCAATATAGCCGATAAAATTGTTAATAACCTTGGGAATCTCTTTTGTTCCTTTTGTTACTATGAAGACTAAAATTAGCCACAATAAAATAATCACTCCTAAAATGGCTAATGTTCCAAAACCAAGGTATTTTAAATAAGGTTGAAAGGTATCTAAATTCATTGATTAAACCACATCGAGGTTGAAAACAGTCGTTTGTGGGGACAGGGAATAGGGAATGGAAGCTTTGACGGGTTGTGAAAACTCCACTTATGAAGATGGACACGGTTTAACTATCTTTTTGAAAGCGCAAAATTAGTGGGATCTTGATCCCGTCGATGGTTAACAGGAATCGGAACACCTTGTTTTGTTCCCACTAAACTAGCCGTTATTTCTAATGCTTCCCGTAACTGTTTTCCTGCATAAATAGACATATCTCTAGGAACATTAATACGATCGCGCAGATAGCGTAATGCTGCATCAGACTTAGGGGGAGGGGAACAGGGTTTTCCTATCATCATATAGGTTAACGCACAACGTAAGGCTTCATCAAATACCTTATCTTTAGCAGGATTAGCTTTAATAATATTATTACGATGTTTAATCACTCGATATAATGCTTCTTGACGAGAATTTTCGGGTTCAGTATAAGTTACATCAGGAAGTCCTATCCATGATCCTTGATCAACTTTGTGTTGATTAATAATAGCTTGAGGACTTTTATTGCTATAACAGCCCCCCATTTGTGGCGGTAAATCATGGACATGGGTATGGAAATCACTTTGCGTTCCTCGGTAAGTTAAACGGCTTTCCATTGCCTCAAACCATGCCCCTAAATAGGAATTTTCTTCCCTTAAAGAATAGCCCTTATAGTAGTAAAGACTAGCATTCATTCGCTCAACATAAGGGGTGAAAATAACATCAACTACGCTAAATTCTTCTAAAAAGTAAGGACTAGGGGTAGAACTTAATACCTTTTCAACTTGAGAAACTACCGAAATAAATTGTTCTTTATTCCTATCGTCTTGTTGCTGCGATCGCATGGGATAACAAAGCCAAGCACACCATGCTCTAAATAGTAGCCGTTCTAATTGTCGTAGGGGTAAAACTTTGGGATCGTTTAGGCTAAATGTTAAAGGAGAAAAAGCTTGTTCTAGGGCAAATAAGATATCATCACTTTCTGTAATAATTTGTCCGTCTAATTCAAGCGCAGGTAACATTCCAGACGGAACAATTTTCTTATACCATGCCTCTTTTTTGCCGTAACAAAACATGGTCACTTTTTCGATTCGATAGGGAATTTGTTTTTCTTCTAACCATAACCATACCTTTTGACAATAGGGACACCAAGCATGGTTATCACGGTATAAAGTAACCCTAACATCTGCTTCGGTTTGTCCAAAAAGACGTAAGGTAGCTTGAGCATTGGTAACACCATTTACAGGGTCAATGGTATAGTCGGTAAGGGCTTCTAGTTCAGTCCAGCTTAACGGTGTAATAGTCATCTTTACTATTGTTAATGTGATCCGTTTCTAGTGTAAAGGTTAATCGCCTCTGATATAATAAAATTTCTCACTGTTATTGATGGAGTTTTTCCTATTTATACGCCACCCCTTGCCCGTTTAATCGAACAGTTACAACATTTACCGGGGGTAGGGCCGAAAACTGCCCAACGACTCGCATTACATATCCTTAAACGCCCCGAAAAAGACGTTCAAGAACTCGCTAGTGCCATTATTGGGGCAAAAAAACAGGTTGGCTTTTGTAAAGTCTGTTATCATCTATCAGCCGACCCTATTTGTGAAATTTGTCGCAATGAGAAGCGAGATCATCAGGTGATTTGTGTGGTAGCAGACTCCCGTGATGTGATCGCTCTTGAGAAAACGAGGGAATATAAGGGAGTTTATCATGTCTTAGGGGGAGTTATTTCGCCAATGGAAGGAATTAGTCCCGAACAGTTAACTATTCAGCCGTTAGTGCAGCGTGTTAGTAAAGATAAAGTCAAAGAAGTTATTTTAGCCATTAGTCCAACGATTGAAGGAGATACCACAACTTTATATATTGGTCAGTTAATTAAGCCTTTTACTAAGGTAACTCGCATTGCTTTTGGTTTACCTATGGGGGGAGATTTAGAATATGCGGATGAAATTACCCTTGCAAGAGCATTAGAAGGACGTAGAGAGGTATAATTTCAGTGATCAGTTGCCAGTGATCAGCACATTTAGCTGAAGTAAGCGGCTTAAAATCGGTCATCTTTTTTTGATTCTCGTTTTCAATCGTGTATCAATACTAAACCGCTTCCTTCTTGGGGAAGCGGTTAAAAATAAAGAGATTAACTAGCGAATTGTGGTTAATTCTTCTGTGGTTTCTGCTTCAACAGAGGCTTCTAATGCTTCAGGGGGAACAACAATCGGAAATTCTTCGACTTCCCATTCATCAGATGCAGCAGGAGCATCACTTTGACGAGAAAGCATTCCTGCTACGGCAACTCCACCGAGAAACATAACACCTGCTCCCATTAAACCAAGTTGCTTGGGATCAAGGTTGGCTAACTGAGTTTTCAAAGGACTGTTAGTATTAAATGCTGTCCCTTTACCTTTACTAAAAAGACAAGCTTCGGAAGGAGCGATCGCACCTACAACGATACCACTCGCAAGGGTAGCGGTTAAGGCAAGCTGACGGACAGAAGCAAACAATTTCATAGGTCAGACAATCTAAAAAATAAAGTCTTTACATTATAGTCGCTCTAGCATAAACGCGGCTCAACGTGAGTTCGACAAGTTATCAGTGAACAGTGAACAGTGAACAGTTATCAGTTATCAGTTAATCTTGTTAAATCCTATCCCTATGAATACTTGTAGCTATTTTTCTCAGAAAATCTGAGAAAGTTTCTCAGAAAATCTTAGATAATATTTCCCAGACCTTTTTTGCCGAATATTTAGGATAAGCCTGTAAGCTAAGGCGCATTCAAACTAGGTCTTGGGTATTTTGGGACAAACCCTCAAACTCTCTCCCTACTAGGTCATCAAGATTGTATTGAGGGATAATCTTGGCTTCCTGTACCCTATTTCAGTCCCTCAATTCAAGTTTGTTAGCCTACTACTCCCTGCTCCCTTACAGTCTTCACATACCAATGCGCAATGATGAAAGCTTAGGGATTAGGGTGGGCAAATACTTCATAATCAAGAATTATAAGACCTAATCCATAATAATTGCCCACCATCATTGAGACATTACTGTGAAAGTTCATCGACTCCGAACTCATCTTTGATAGGACATCCTTCGCAACTGAGACGACGACAATCAAAAGCACAGTAAGACTGTTCAGTTGAGACGGTTTGGATAAAATGTTCCTTAATGAAATCTTGCCAGCGTTTGATCATGATTAATCCTTGGAATATCTCCCTAAATATCAGATACCTAACATCTAAGCTAAGGATTTTGGTGGTGGAACAACATTGAGAGAAAACGTAAGAGAATGATAGCCTTCTTAACAAGAAGACGAACAAAAGTAAAGACGGTGTTCAAGATGAAGCCTGATTTATACATAACTTCATTCTCCGTAAAATAAGTTAATCATTCAAAAAGTGTAGGAAATGGAGAGATAATTTATAATTTATAATTTATAATTTATTCATTTTTATGCTGGAACTCAATCAAATCTTACGACGGTTTAAACAATGCGATCGCTTTAAATTAGCCTTGATGGGAATTTGGATATTTTCCCTTGTGATAAGATTTTGGAAATTGGGACAGTTTAACGAATTAGTATTTGATGAAATTTATTATGCAAAATACTCTAATAACTATCTAATCGGAGAACCTTTTTTCCATTCTCATCCCCCCCTTGCTCAATATATTATTGCGATAGGCATGGCGATTGGTTCACTCTTTCCCGCCTCACCCGATATCATGAACGAGTTAACAGGAAGTTTAAGATCCACCATTAGTTATCGTTGGTTAAATGCCCTAAGTGGCTCATTTTTTCCTTTGATTGTTGGTGGACTGGCTTATCAACTCAGTCAACGAAAATTATACACCTTATTAGCTGCATTCTTAGCCAGTTTAGACGGACTATTCTTAGTAGAATCTCGCTATGCATTAAATAATATTTACTTAGTTAGCTTTGGACTATTAGGCCAACTATTTTGTCTTTGGTATTTGCGAGATCCTAGAAAAGCTTATCTTAAATTAATGGTATCAGGTTTATTCTTTGGTATGGCTATTTCTATTAAATGGAATGGGTTAGGCTTTTTACTAGGAATGACCCTATTCCTATTTGCTTTATGGATCAAGATAAGATTTTTGGATCATAAGAGAAAAAAATCTCTATTTCCTAAAGCTTTCTTAGCTAAGGAAGTCAATTATTTTAGCTTTAAAGTTCATAATATCTGGCAAACTCTAATTATTCTTTTTGCTATGACCCTAGTGACTTATGGCTTATTATGGATTCCCCATCTAATTATGAGTCCAGAGGATAACTTTTGGCAAGTTCACCAGAAAATCTTATCTTTCCATGAGCGAGTAGGAGGAAATAGTAAACAAACTCATCCCTATTGTTCCCCTTGGTGGACTTGGCCACTAATGATACGTCCCGTTGCTTATTATTATCAAGTAGTAACGAAAGGAGAGCAGTCCTTAGTTTATGATGTTCATGCGATGGGAAATCCTATTTTATGGTGGTGTGCAACCTTAGCTATTTTATTACTCATTAGTTTATGGTGTCAGCGCATCTTTTTAGGAGAATTTAAACCGTTAATCTGGGGTTATCCTAATTATATCCTTCTCTATATTATCCTTAATTATCTAGCTAATTTTCTGCCTTGGATCACCGTATCTCGTTGTACCTTTCTCTATCATTATATGGGATCTTATGTCTTTTCGTGGTTAGGGTTAGCATGGATATTAGACCGTTGGTCATCTAGTTCTCTCTTTGATTATCGGTGGATGAGTCGAATTGTTCTTTTATTTATTATCTTAGGATTTATCTATTGGTTACCCTTATATTTAGGAATTCCCTTATCAGAAGAACAATTTAAACTGCGGTTATTATTTAGAAATTGGATTTGAGATCAAGTCCGCTTGATAAGACCTATTTGTCTTGTTTTACTTGAACCCTCCGACAGATTATAATGCAATAATAAATAGGATAAAAATTATTAAACCCTATTAATATGGACGCTTTTAACCCAGAACCTCCCGATTGGACAAAATCTGCCATTCATGCTATCCCCTTTGCCTGTCCCCGTTGTCATGCTTCCCCCACAGAAGCACAAGCCGTCTGGCTAAATCGTCGCTCACCTGTCATGAGTGAGGATTACCGCCGTAAATGGCAAGAATTCTATCTCTGTAAATGTCAACAAGCTTGGTGGGGATGGAGTAGCGATCGCCCTTCCCCCACAAATGACTAAAATCTCCCTTGTTCTTTCCCTTAAAATGAGGTAAAGTTTTGTAAACATATTTAGGTATCTTAATTAAGATTAGACTAAGAAACTCATTTTTAAACACCTGTCGTCTCACCCATTTAATTGAAACTATGAAAAATCGCGGCATCAGACGAGTCATTTCTGGGCTTTTTGCCAGCTTAATCTCCCTCGTTCTGTGGTTTTCCCTATCAGATAATGCACTAGCTGTTAATAATCCCGAATTACTCCCCACAGAGACCACTCCTATCGTAGATTTAGCCGACTTTCTACCCGCCTACGAAGAAGAGGACTTAATCGCCCAGATTGGAGACTTTGAAGCAGAAACAGGCTGGAAACTGCGAGTATTAACCCAGTATGATCGCAGTCCGGGCCGCGCTGTAATTAAGTTTTGGGGACTAGATGATAAAAGTATCCTTTTAGTCGCCGATGCGAGAGGGGGAAATCTTCTGGCGTTTAGTATTGGAGATGCGGTTTATGAGTTGCTTCCTCGTACCTTTTGGATTGAACTACAAACCCGCTTCGGCAATATGTACTATATTCGAGAACATGGGGAGAATAATGCTATTGTAAGGTCGTTAGAAGTCGTAAAAGGCTGCTTAGTTAATGATGGTTGTTTAGTTGTCCCCGGTCTTCCCAGAGAACAGTGGATTTTGACTCTTATTACCTCTGTTGTAGGTGGCATAATTTGCGGTATTGCTGCTATTCCTCGTAAGCCTGACCAATCGTTTGCATGGCAATGGGTACTCATTATTTCACCTTTATGGGGAATTCTCTTTCTTGCCTTTGGAATTGGTCCAGTTGTCACTCGAACCTCTGATTTTCTCCCTCTTTTCCGTAATATTATTGGTTTTTTACTAGGGGCATTAGTCGCTTACTTATCTCCAATGTTAAGTCAACCGACACCTTCAGAAAACGAGTCATCTTAAGTACAAATTGATTGATTTATTCTGCTATAATCGCGAAAAAACCATCTATCAAGCTTAAAAAACAATGGTTAGTTATCTCGATCTGGACGAGGATCTTCTGTTTCCCGATAGCGATGGTCAGCCGATGTCAGATAATACAGAGCAATATGAATGGATTGTCAAAATTAAGGAGAATTTAGAGATTATCTTTGCTGATGACCCCAATGTATTTATTGCGGGTGATTTACTTTGGTATCCCTCCCGTTCTATTCCCGTTTCCTCTGTTGCACCTGACGTTATGGTAGTCTTTGGCCGTCCCAAAGGAAGAAGAGGGTCATATCGTCAATGGAGAGAAGAAAATATTCCCCCTCAAGTCGTTTTTGAAATTCTCTCACCGAGTAATACCCAAGCAGAAATGACCCGAAAATTAGGGCTTTATGACAATTATGGTGTAGAAGAATACTATTTATATGACCCAAGGGACTGTTGTTTACAAGGATGGCAAAGACAAGGAGAAAACTTAGTAGAAATTATCCCGATAAATGATTGGACAAGTCCCCGTTTAGGAATGAGATTTGTTTGGGATGAATCCAGTTTAGAATTGTATCGTCCTGATGGGGAGAGATTTTTAACAACGGTTGAATTAGAATCTCAATTACGTCAAGAAAAACAACGGGCTGAATTAGAAAGACAACGAGCAGATGAGGAGAAAAAACGAGCAGATAGGGAAAAACAACGGGCTGATAGACTAGAACAACGCTTACGGGAATTAGGATGGAATTTAGAAGAAGAATAAGAAAGGAGAATAAATTATAAATCATGTAGGGACGTTACATGAAACATCCCTACGTCACCCTACACCAAATTATTCTCTATTTAAAGGATGATTTTAGCAGATAGAAAAGCTAACCGATTCTACTTCTTAGCTTTGCCGAATTTGCCTTTTAAGCCAGTCCCAACAGCCATAGCCATAACAGTTCCTAACCCTAGCATGGTTGATGGTTCAGGGGTTGTTTGTGCTTCTCTGGTTGCTAAAGTAACTGTTCCCCCTTGTCCACCAAATAGAGTTGTGCCTTGTGCCAGCTTGATCGAAAGGATTGAACCCCTCTGCTGCACTATTGGTTGCACCCTACTCTTAATTCTTCATTTTGCATTTAGCTGTGCATCAAAACATATAAACATTCTGCTATGGGTTACGGCACAAATTAAAAGTTATCAGGTTTTCCTATAAACTATCCCTGTGCCTAACCCACCCTACGATATATAAGTTGTAATTTATCACCTTAAGTTCAGGAGACCCAAACCTCATACCTTACTCCGATACATTTCCTTTTGCTTCAGCTTCCTCTAACTTGTCTTTAACTTTTTCCATCCGTTCTTCTGCTGTTTCTATAATTTTTGCAGCATTTTCTAGCCATTCCCCCGGATAATCTTCTAAAATTTTAGTCGAAAGAGAAATTCGATTTTTATATTCATCTATCTGTAGAATGACAACCTTAATCTCTTGTCCAATTTGAAAAACAGTAGTTAACGCATCAATTCTTGTACCACTCACCTGCGTAATATGAAGTAAGCCTGTTACCCCATCCAAATCAACAAACACACCATAGGGTTGAATTTTGACCACCCTTCCTACCATTAATGACCCTTGTGTGACTTTTTGAATCGCTAAAGCCTGTGCGGCTTGTCGTTGAGATAATACTAACTTATTGGTATCAGGATTGACTTCTAGGAAGGTTGCCGTCAGTAATTGACCAATTAGAGACTCTAAATCCTCTTTTTCAATTAAATGGGAACGAGGAATAAACCCTCGTAGGCCACCCACTTCCCCTATTACTCCCCCTCGGTTGGTTCGAGTCACACGCATTTGTACGGACTGGCCGTTTTCTGCTTTCTCGGCCATTTCATCCCATGCTTGTTTAACCGCTAATTGACGACGGGATAGGGTAACTTGGCCGTCCGCATTTTGTCCTAGAATAATCAGAAAATCAAATTCTGCTTCTAAGGGTAACAATTCAGCTAAATTCTTGTCCATCTCCATAGATACCTCTCTAAACGAGACAAAACCGGGAGATTTTGCTCCAATATCAATATAAGCACCGTCAGATGTATGTTGAACTACTTTTCCTTTGACGACTTGGCCGGGGTTAAAATTAAAGCTTTGGTCGTCTAACGCTTTGGCAAATTCATCGTGGGAAAAGGAAATGTCACTCATGGGTTGTCAAGGAAATGAATGGATGATCTCACCGTCCTCTTTGTTTAGTCTGACTAAGCAAGGGAACGCTATCTAGATGTTACCTGAAATCCATGAATTATAAATTATAAATTATGAATTATGAATTCTTAGCAACTGATTACTGTTACAATGACAGGCGACCCTCCCCATTGACTTAGAAAAAAGGAGAAAATTATGTTTAAAGACTGGACATTTAACGATTGGATGAACCATATCCTTTTTGTGGGAACAATTTTGCTATTAATCTATTCTTTTTTCTTTATTTAAGCTAAATCAGTTTATCAATATGACATACTGCTTAGGGATTATTAACCGTTTTGGGATTGTGATGGGGGCTGACTCCCGAACCAATGCGGGGGTTGACTATACCTCAGCTTATCGTAAGCTGTTTGATTTTTCTAAATCCAAGGAACGAGTAATTCTTGTTTGTTCATCGGGTAATCTATCAGTAACGCAGGGAGTCGTTACAGAGTTAAAACGGGATATAAGTCATGATGATAAGGTTAATTTGCATAACCTAGACAGTATGTATGATATCGCTCACTATATTGGTTCAAAAAGCAGACAAATTCAAGATCGTGACCGAGAATGGTTAGAACGAGATAATGTCAAATATCATTGTCATTTTTTATTAGGGGGACAAATTCAAGGAGAAGAACCACAATTGTATTTAATTTATCCTCAAGGAAATTATATTCAAGCGACTAAAGAAACGCCCTTTTTGCAAATTGGAGAAACCAAATATGGTAAGCCCCTTTTAGATCGCACTATTACTTACGATACCCCGTTAGATGCCATGGCAAAATGCGCTTTATTATCCATTGATTCAACCATGAAATCGAATATTTCTGTCGGACCCCCGATTAATATGGTGATGTATGAAACGGATAGTTTATTGGTGCGCCACACCCTACAATTACGCTTAGGAGACCCCTATTTGGCTAAAATTCGTAAGCTTTGGGAAAATTATGTTCGTCAAGCATTTGAAGCAATGCCCAATCTTGAATGGCAATATCAAGAGGAAAACGACACTCAAGAGGACATTTTAATTGATTAAAATAAAATGAATTGAAAAAAATTAGCTAACCCTAATTAACTGGAAGTGACTATTAAAAAAGCGACGATATACCCCTTCGGTAATTAAAATTGAAGTTAATAAATTAGTGACACCAATCATAAAAAGAATTAGAATTTGATAAGATGCTGCATCTAAGGGATCTGCACCGGCTAAAACCTGTCCTGTAAACATTCCGGGAAGACTGACAATTCCCACAACCATCATTTGATTAATCATCGGAATCAAACTAACCCGAATCGCCTCTTTCCTATAATTATTAATCGCCTGTTTCGGCGTTGCACCTAAACTTAAGTGAGTTTCCACCTCTCGATAATTCTGTTCAATTAAACTAGATAATCTTTCACCAGCTAAAGAAGCACTATTCATGGCATTTCCTAATAACATTCCCGTTAAAGGAATCAAATATTGAGGAGAATACCAAGGGGTTGGATTAATCATAAAAATAATCGCATAAGCAACCGTTAAACCACTACTGACAAAGATTGAACCCCAAACAATCGGTAAAAAACGAGCCTGTTTCGGTGCAATTCTATTTTTAGCCACAATAGCTGCAATAGAAATCATAATGCTTAAAATTAGAAAAACAGCCCAAGGATTGTTAAGGGCAAAAATAGCAGCTATAATGTAACCAACCACTAATAATTGGATTAAAGATCGTCCGGCTGCAAAAATAAATTGTCCTTCTAATGAAAGTCCTTGCCATCGAGATAAAGTGATCGCAATTCCTAAGAGTCCAATTAACCAACCTAAGTCAGTAACTTCTAAAGTAATAATATTATCCATCGTTTCATTATAAAATAGGTCTATGTCTGGAAAAGTCTATTTAGTCGGTGCAGGAATTGGCAACATTAATTATCTTACCATTCAAGCTCAAACCCTACTCTCTCAAGCAGATATTTTAATTTATGATGATCTAATAGATCCTTCCCTACTCAATTTAGTCCCCACTCATTGCTTAAAAATCTACGCAGGAAAACGAGGTGGCCAAACCAGTACCCCCCAACCCCAAATTAATCAATGGTTGGTGGCCTATTGTCAACAAGGACATCAAGTTATTCGCTTAAAAAGTGGTGATCCTTTTATTTTTGGACGTTCTGAACCAGAAATAACCGCTTTAACCCAAGAAAACTGTGACTATGAAGTGATTACAGGCATTTCTTCCGCCTTAGCTGCCCCTAGTTTAGCAGGAATTCCCCTCACCCATAAAACCCTCAGTCGTCATTTTACCGTCCTTAGTGGTCATAACTGTGATCGCTTAGATTGGTCAGCTTTAGGGAACATCGATACGCTAGTCATTCTCATGGGAGGGGGTAGTTTACCCCAAATTATTGCATATTTAGAGGAAAATGGGCGATTGCCAACAACCCCTATCGCTATTATTCGTCATGCTGGCCGGCCTCAACAACAAATCTGGATAGGTACACTAGGAGATATAGTAGATCAAGTCAAGGGAATTCGCCTCTCCCCTGCGGTGATCATTATTGGCCAAGTTGTTACCCTACGAAAATCGATGCCTACCTTACCTTTAACGGGTAAAACTATTCTAGTTACCCGTGCTGCCGAACAATCGAGTAAATTAACCCAACTTTTGCAAGAAAAAGGCGCATACGTTCTAGAAATGCCTGCTTTAGAAATTGTTCCTCCGTCCACTTGGCAAAGGTTAGATCAAGCGATCTTAGAGATAACGACTTTTGATTGGTTAATTTTAACCTCTGCAAATGGCGTGAATTACTTTTTTGAACGGTTAGCTACCTTTGGAAAAGATAGTCGTTCTTTAGCACATTTAAAAGTAGCTGTAGTGGGTAAAAAAACGGCTTCTGTTTTACAAAAATATGGGATTAGCGCAGATTTTATTCCACCGAATTTTGTAGCTGATTCTCTAGTTGAAACGTTTCCTGAGCGTTTGCAAGGATTAAAGATTCTGTTTCCTCGTGTTGAAACAGGGGGAAGAGACGTGCTATGTCAAGAATTAAGCCAACAGAAAGCAAACTTAGTTGAAGTTCCTGCTTATCAATCAGTTTGTCCCTCAGATATACCAGAAAATGTTTGGCAAGCTTTACAAAACCAACAGATTAATATTATTACTTTTGCTAGTTCTAAAACTGTGCAGAATTTTGTTAATTTATTACAGCAAAAATTAGAAAAAAACACTGCTTTAATCCTAGACAAATTCCTAGCGTCCGTTTTAATTGCATCCATTGGACCCCAAACGTCAAGAAGTTGTCAAGAGTTGTTAAGAAAAGTTGACATAGAAGCAAAAGAATACACATTAGAAGGGTTGACAGAAGCGATTATTTTAGGTAAGTAAAGCTCTTTAGACGAAGTAAAGTAGCATTTTGACCGAAAACATTGTAAATAATTAAAAAAAACTTAAGGTACGCTAGGGTTGCAGTAAAGAGAGGATAGGCTAAATGCTAAAGTTTAAGTTATCATATCTTAAATCATCATTCATCTAACACAACTTATCTGTATCTTTCTTAAACAAAATTTACGAGGAGTGAAAATCTTAATGAATCGTCTTTTCAAGGTAGTGCTGACAACAGCTACCCTCCCTTTAACATGGGGACTACTAACGACAGAATCCTTAGCCGCTAACTTTAATGTAACGGTAGGGGATTCAGAATTTGAAATATCAGCATTCACTACCAGCCAAACCTTGTTCCAGTCAGCTGATTATCAAGATGATTTATATTCCTATGATTCAACAGGAAATGCCATTGTTGATCGCAGCGAATTAGATCCTGGGACATCTCACCTCTTTTTCGTGAATGCGATTGATGGGTTAGGTTTGTTTTTAGTTCATGATCAACCCGGTGAAAATGCAACAGGTGGACTAATCGGGACTCTCTTTAATGCGACAGATAGTAAAGGCGATTTTACTGTTCTCGATGACCCTGATGATGGTTATATTATTGAAACTACAATTGGTAAAGCGTCATCGTCTCAATTGATCTCATTTCAAGGTTGGAAAAATCCTTACACAGATAGTACTGTCCTAAAATGGGATTATTTTAGAAATGATAATCCTAGTTTGACAGTACAATTTACTGATTTTAATACAGGACCTGATTTTGGTATTCCAATTGAGCAGTGGGGATTAACCTTTCTCTCCAATGCAGGAGATGACACTGTTGCTAAAATCACATCAATTGACTTTCAACTAGATCAGGACATTACATTCACTCCTATTTTAACCTCCAGAGTATTGGGACAACAGCAAGTTGACCAGACTCAAGTACCTGAACCCTCTACTGTTTTAGGCTTATTCCTAATTTCTGGTTTAGGTAGCTTAGTTTCCCGTAAAGAAGCATAAATGCAAAAGCGGGTTTTCTGTTAATCAAATGTTACTTATCACTAGACATAATATAACCAAAATTTGATTAGCGCTTGTGCAATTACACTCTCTGTAGGTGCAATTCGTCAATTGTACCTACAAAATAGATTAATTCAACTCATATAAACCTATTTTTTCAGTGGGTACAATACATAATTAAGCCTTATCTCTACTGTCTAATCTAATGTATCAGACCAACCCACCCGCCAATCCAAAAGATGTACTCCCAACCATGTATGATCTTCCCAGTGAAGATCCCAAGGAGTCTGGTTTGCCTGACGAATTTCATGAATTTCAGCCCCAACTTCTGCGAGAAACCTGTCAAGTCCCGAATTATTACCCAAACTCTTTGTTTGTTGGTACGGATTTGAATCTTTACTACGATCTACGTCATCCTTTGTGGTATAAACGACCCGACTGGTTTTTGGTTTTGGGTGTTACACCTGCTCAACAGCAAGAGGCTCTACGCTTAAGTTATGTTGTATGGCAAGAAGGCGTTAATCCGTTTCTCGTGATTGAATTGTTATCACCCGGAACTGAAGCTGAAGATTTGGGGCAAACAATTAGAGAAATTAACCAGCCACCGACAAAATGGCAGGTTTATGAACAGATTCTACGGATTCCTTATTACATAGTCTTTGATCGCTATGAAAATCAGTTGAGAGCATTTCGTCTGGTTGGGACTCATTATGAACCCTTAACTATTTCAGATGAACGGTTTTGGTTAGAAGACATTCAACTGGGGTTAGGAGTCTGGCAAGGTTGCTATCAAGGCATAGAAGGGCTATGGTTACGTTGGTACGATTCATTGGATAATTGGATAACCATTGCAGATGAACGAGTGGAACTAGAAAGACGACGGGCTGAACAAGAGCATCAACGGGCTGAACAGGAAAAACGGCGGGCTGAACAAGCTGAAGAAGAAATTGCTCGTTTGAGAGCATTGCTAGAAGCCAAAGATTCTTGACCCGTTTTTTCAGTCAATCATTATAGAGTTATAGATATATTAGGATAGCTATAGTCTTGATCTTCCATCCTACTTCTATGACTCGTGATTGTGTGCTACAAACCCCCGGTTATGTCCCCGGTGAACAACCTCAAACAACAGATTTTACAAAATTAAATACCAATGAAAACCCTTATCCACCACCATCAGAGATTTTTCAATCATTAACACCTGAATTAGAGAAATTACGCCTTTATCCTGATCCGATTTCTACTAAACTGCGTCAAGCCGCAGCAGAGACGCTTAAGGTATCCTCTCAACAAGTTTTAGCTGGAAATGGTTCAGATGATATTCTAAATATAGCCCTAAGAACCTTTGTTAATCCCAATGAGGTCATCACCTTCCTTGATCTGACCTATTCTCTCTATGAAACCATCGCAAGGGTACATGGGGCTAAAATTGTCTTGTTTCCAACAAATGATAACTTTGAACTGAATCAACCTATTACCTCTCCTGATGCGAAGTTAATATTGTTGGCTTCCCCTAACCCACCTTTAGGAAAGCACGTTAAACGCGAATATATTGAGGAAACGATTAAAAATACCAAAGCAATTGTCTTAATTGATGAAGCTTATGTAGATTTTGCTGATTATAATCATTTAGACCTGTTGGACAAATATGAAAACGTAATAATATCTCGTACCATGTCCAAAAGTTACAGTTTAGCAGGGATGAGAGTCGGTTTTGCCGTCGCTTCCCCAGCTATTATTGAACAAATGGATAAAGTACGAGATTCCTACAATTTAGACCGTTTAGCCCAAACTTTAGCCACAACAGCCTTAGATTATCAAGAGTATTTCAGTAAAATCTGGCAAAACGTCCGCCAAACTCGTACAAGACTAATTAAATCTTTACGAGACTTAGATTTTAACGTTCCTGAGTCCGATGCTAACTTTGTCTTTGCTTCTCCCCAATGGATAGAAGCAGAGAAACTGTATAGTGAACTGAAGGCTAGAAAAATATTGGTTAGATACTTTAAAAACCCTCGCACTCTTAACTATGTACGAATTTCTATTGGGACAGATGAAGAGATTGATAAATTGTTAACTGCGATCGCTGACATTAAACAGTAATATCTGATGGTGTGATTATTTAGATATCCTAATCTTAATTCAGAGTTACTTTTTCCTTAAGTCAGAATAGTAGGGTGGGCAAGCATAGTTAATTCATATTGTCAAAAAAATCTTAATAGCTTGCCCACCAGTTGTTAACATGAGCAAAGCAAATACCATAAAATTTAATGGGGAAACTTGAAAAGTTAATCGAACAATTTCTGAGAAGACCACCAGAAGTTAAATTTGATGAGGTACGCTATTTACTAGAAGCCTTTGGATTTGAAGAAAAGCGAGTCAAAGGAAGTCATCATA
>JBFRWB010000071.1:0-29574 GCA_051439375.1 Microcystaceae cyanobacterium | reverse complement strand
ATATATGGATAAAAAGGTTTAGTGATTGCGTATGAAAGTTCTGGTTATTGGCGGTGATGGCTATTGTGGATGGGCAACAGCCTTACATCTCTCTAATAAAGGCTACGAAGTCGGTATTCTCGACAATTTAAGTCGGCGACATTGGGATTCTCAGTTGGGTGCGGATACCCTAACCCCCATCGCACCCATTCAAAAACGCTTGCAACGTTGGCAAGATTTGACAGGTAAAACGATTGATCTTTATATTGGGGACATTACGGACTATAGCTTCCTCCATCAGTCCTTAAAAGACTTTGAACCAGAAGCAATTGTGCATTTTGGTGAACAGCGATCGGCTCCCTATTCAATGATTGATCGCGAACACGCTGTTTTTACCCAAGTTAATAACGTGGTGGGGAATTTAAACATCCTCTATGCGATGAAAGAAGACTTCCCCGACTGCCATCTCGTTAAATTGGGGACAATGGGAGAATATGGTACACCTAATATTGATATTGAGGAAGGCTATATTACCATTGAGCATAATGGCCGCAAAGATACCCTTCCCTATCCCAAACAACCCGGTAGCTTCTACCATCTCAGCAAAGTCCACGACAGCCACAATATTCACTTTGCTTGTAAGATTTGGGGACTAAGAGCCACTGATTTGAACCAAGGTGTCGTCTATGGCGTTTTAACCGAAGAAACGGGCATGGATGAGATGTTAATCAACCGTCTTGACTATGATGGCGTATTTGGGACAGCATTAAATCGTTTTTGTATTCAAGCGGCGATCGGTCATCCTTTAACAGTATATGGTAAGGGAGGACAAACCAGAGGCTTCTTAGATATTCGCGATACAGTGCGTTGCATCGAAATTGCTATCCAAAATCCTGCTGATGCTGGACAATTCCGTGTCTTTAACCAGTTTACTGAGTTATTTGGTATTGGGGACTTGGCCATGATGGTGAAAAAAGCAGGGGTAGCGATGGGATTAAATGTGGAAATCGATCACCTTGAAAATCCCAGAGTTGAACTAGAAGAGCATTATTTCAACGCTAAAAACACCAAACTCATAGATTTAGGGCTACAACCTCACTATTTATCTGATTCTTTGTTAGATTCTTTATTGAACTTTGCGATTAAATACCAAGAGCGAGTGGATAAGGAACAAATTCTACCGAAAGTCTCTTGGAGACGAGATAAGTAACTCTGGTGACAATTGATGATAGGGTGGGATATTCCCACCTTTTTTAATATCTGTAGGTGTCAGGTATCAGGTTTCGGGTTTCGGGTTTTAGATACTTAAACTCATCTCTAATCCCTAACACTTTAACTTTATTCATAATTCATATTTAAAAATATCTCAGGAGGCTCTAAAGTCATGTTAACCACTGTTTTAATATCTTTTCTCTTAATTATTATCGGTTATCTCTTCGGATCAATTCCTACAGGCTTTTTAGCAGGAAAATGGCTTAAAGGGATTGATATTCGGGAGGAAGGCTCAGGTTCAACGGGAGCAACTAATGTACTAAGAACCTTGGGAAAACCTGCTGCTTTTACTGTCTTAGGAATTGATGTCTTAAAAGGAAGTCTAGGAGTATTAGCTGTTAGAGGGTTTTATGCTTATATCAATCAGTCTGAGATATTACCGAATACTTGGCAGACATGGTTAATTTTAGGGGCAGGTGTTGCTGCTATATTAGGTCATAGTCGCTCTATTTTTCTCAATTTCACGGGAGGAAAGTCCGTTGCTACCAGTTTAGGGGTTTTCTTAGCGATGACTCCCATCGTTGCGTTAGCCACCTTGGGGACATTTTTATTGGTATTAACGATTTCTCGTATTGTTTCCTTGGGATCAATTATGGGTGCGATCGCAATTATGATTTATATGGTATTAGCAGCAGCACCCTTACCTTATCTTTTATTGGCTATATTTGCGGGACTTTATGTGCTGATTCGCCACCAAAGTAATATTAACCGCTTAATGGCAGGAACTGAACCGAGAATTGGCCAAAAGATAGAAAGTCAAGAAGGTGTGGGTTAACAGATTGATTCATTCCACAGAACAATTTGACCCCTTCGGGTAATTCATAATTCAAAATTCAAAATAATATAAAAAAGTGATTTTAATTGATCAATTAAGGATGAGAGAAGTTGAATTATTTGAGAGGATTTATTGATGTCTTAGAAGCTGTCTCACTATGCAATAACCCTAAGCTTTTGGCGGCTTCAAGACGAATTAAAGGGTTTTCCTCTTCTAATAGTCGTTTAGAGAGTGCCTGAATCGCTTGTTGTAAATACTGGGAACTTAATGGCATTATAATTCATAATAATTAAATGCGATCGCTAATTTTGCCAATGGCTTCAACTGCATTTAAACGCACACTATCATCTGGATCTGAACAAGCTTGAATTAAACCTGCAATTGCTTTTTCTGAACCAATTTCTCCTAGTCCTTTAGCTGCGGTTGCACGCACATAAGACTCTGAATCGTATAATAATTGAAGAAGATATTGTATGGTTTCTTCACTGCCTATTTTACTTAGTGATTCTGCAACACCATGACGGATTTTTATATCAGAATCACCTAAATATTGAACTAATTGAGGGATTGCACTTTCACTACCAATATTACCTAATGCTTGAATCACGCTCAAACGAACATTAATATCTTCATCGGTTAATTGTCCAGATAAACAACTAACACTCGTTTCATCTCCAATTTTTCCTAATGTTTCTGCTGCTTTAGCACGAATATCAGGGATGGGATCATTCAATCGTTGAGAAACAGCACTGATGGCCATTTGTGTATGATGGAGTTCTTGAATCATAGTGAAAAAGAAGCATAGATTGCCTTAATTGTAGCGAAATTCATGGTTAACTGTTATAGTTCTTTGTATAGACAAAAGACTTTAATAAAGAAAGGACTCGTTGAGGACTGCATTAATGGAAGAAGCAATTACTTGGTTATTGATCCGTTTAGGAGCATTAGGTACAGGTATTTTATCAAAAGCAGGATCTGATATCTTTGATGCTGGCCGTCAATTACTAACACGCAAATTAACGGGAACATCCACAGGGAAAGCTTTATCTGAGGGGACAGAGATTGATTCTAATCAAGCGGTAATTGATATAGAAGCGATCGCACAAGATCCTGAGATTGAACAATTACTGCAACAAATTCAAGCTTTATTATCCCAGAATGAGGAGTTAAAACGGCAGGTACAAGAAGCGATTAAACAGCAACCTTTACAGAAAAATATTCAAATTATTAAGGATAAATCCCAAGGATATCAGTTTAACGATAAGGTTGAAACTCAATTCATTGGGGGAATCCACTATCATGACAAATAAAGTTAAAACGGGTAGTTAAAACAGGTAGGGTGGGCAAGTATCGTTAATTTAGATGATAGAGGATAAGATAAATGGCTTGCCCACCAAAAGGTTAATATAAAGGTTTCAAAGGGAGATGGTGGGCAAAAACCTCTGATGATTCCGTTAATTGCTCTCATTTCTTAATTTGCCCACCCTACAAGCTATTGGGGGAATCCACTATCATGACAAATAAAGTTAAAATAGGTTTTCTAGTTCAATTTATTGAACGTTTTCTATTAGCCTCGTCAATTCCCTATCGAGGCGATACCATGACTCAAACCCTTATCCCGCATTGAAATGAATTTCAATGCTAACAAATTTCGTTCAATGAATTGAACTAATAGATTATCCTAAAGTTAAAATGGTGGGCAAAAACCCTTGATGCTCCTGTTAATTGCTCTCATTTCTTAATTTGCCTACCCTACAAGCTACAAACTATCATGACCAATAAGGATCAATCTCAACGGTATGAGTTTAACGATAAGGTTGAAGCTCAATTTATTGGGGGAATACACTATCATGGGGTTGATTTGCAGGTAAAACCCCCTAATAATGTACCGTCTCCTACTGCTAGATATTTTGTCGGAAGGGAGAAAGCGTTAACAGACTTGCATCAATTAGTGCAGGGGAATCAAATGGTGTCTCTTTCTGCGATTTTAGGGATGGGGGGTATCGGTAAGACGGAATTGGCGAAATATTATGCAATTGTTTATCAAAATGAGTATCCTGATGGCATTGCGTGGTTAAGTTTTGGGACGGTGGGAATAGCTGAGGAAATTGTTAGTTTTGGTCGTAATGTGCTTAAGTTGTCTTTTACAGAGGATGCACCGATACAGGATAAGGTAGCGCAAGTCTGGCAAGATTGGCAGGTAACTGAGGGTGCGTTGGTGATGATTGATAATGTCAATCGCAAGGAGGATTATGAGAAGATAAAGCCTTATTTGCCGACAGGGACAGGGTTTAAGGTGATTATTACCAGTCGGGTTAAATTTACCAATATTTCTGCTTATCCGTTGGAATTGTTGGACTTGGATAAGGCGGTGGAATTGTTAGAAAGTCTAGCAGATGCTGAACATCGGGAGTGGGATGGGGAGTTAGCGAAAACCCTTTGTCGGGATAAGTTAGGCTGTTTACCCTTAGCGATTACCCTTGTGGGGTGTTATTTAGGGAATGATCAGGGTTTAACCTTAGAAAAGGTGATTAATCGGCTTAATCATAAGGGTTTAGCAGCAAAACCGTTAAATCCAGTGGATAGTACCGTAGCAGAAAGAGGGGTAAAAGCAGCGATTGAGTTGACGTATGAGGTGTTAGGGGCTGACTATCAAGATTTAGCAGTATTCTTAAGTTTATTTGCTTGTGCAACCCTAGAATGGCGATTAGTGGAGTCTGCTTTAGGGAATCTTGATCCCGATGAGGCTGAGGATCAACGGGGGGAATTGTTGCGCTATAGTTTGTTAGAAGGGAAGACGATTGAGAATACAAGGATTGTCGGTTATCAATTTCATCCGTTGGTGTGGGAGTTTTTCAGAGAAAAGGTGAATGAGCGTCTGGATGAGGAAGTGATTAGGGATTTTGTTAAAGCGATCGTCTCTGAAGCGAAAACGATTGAATATAATGCGCCAATTGCTGATTATGAAAGGGTTCGTCCGTCTATTCCCCATATTGAAGAAGTGGCTGAGGTTTGGATAGATTATGTAGTTGATGAGGATGTGATTACACCCTATACTCGTATTGCTTGGTTTTATATAAATTTACTAGATTATAACCAAGCAGAATATTGGTATCAAACATCTATCAAACTTGCTAAAAAATATTTACCTTCCAATCATCCTCAATTAGCAGACAGCCTTAACAATTTGGGATTATTGTACAAAGCGCAGGGAAAATATACAGAAGCTGAATATCTTTCCCTTAAAGCATTAAAAATAAATCGTCAATCCTTACACCCCAATCACCCCAGTTTAGCTACTAGTCTCTGTAACTTGGCAGCATTGTACGAAGCGCAGGGAAAATATGCAGAGTCAGAATCACTTAAATTAGAAGCTTTAGAAATACATCGTCAATCCTTACCCCCCAATCATCCCAGTTTAGCAATTACCCTAAATAACATGGCATTATTGTACGCATCACAGGGAAAATACACAGAAGCAGAATCCCTCTACCTTGAAGCATTAGAAATACATCGTCAATCTTTACCTCCCAATCATCCTAGTTTAGCCACTAACCTCGACAATGTGGCAAATTTGTACCGAAGACAGGGAAAATACACAGAAGCAGAACCTTTATACCTTGAAGCATTAGAAATTAAGCGTCAATCTTTACCTACTAATCATCCTAGTTTAGCCATCAGTCTCAACAACTTGGCAGGATTGTACCACTTGCAGGGGAAATATACGGAAGCAGAACTTCTCTACCTTGAAGCATTAGAAATAGATCGTCAATCTTTACCTCCTAATCATCCCGAATTAGCTATTGATCTCAACAATTTGGCATTATTGTACGAATCGCAGGGAAAATACAGGGAAGCAGAACCTCTCTACCTTGAAATGTTAGAAATAGATCGTCAATCCTTACCCCCCAATCATCCCAATTTAGCAGGGTGTCTTAACAATTTGGCAAAATTGTACGCATTGCAGGAAAAATACACGGAAGCAGAACCCCTTTATCTTGAAGCGATTGAGATTTGTCGAGACGCATTAGGGGAGGAGCATCCTAATACGCAAAAGGTGATCAGTAATTATGAAAAGATGCGTCTAAACTATGATTAATGTGATTAAATGATGGACTATGATTGTCTGAATCACCGATTTTCAGGATTTAAGGATTTTCTGGATTATGTTTATTATTGATAATGGATGAGGAATTAGAGGACACCATTTTCTTTTCTTTGCTCAAACTTCAGCGACTCAATTTGAGCGTTTAGTTGACTATGCTAAGAATAGTCAAGCAGAAGGTTATCTCTTAGAAAGATTAGATCAAAACGACCATAGCCCAAGACTCCATACCTCACAGATAGAGGAATTGCTATATAATGACCGTACCATTGCCTATATAGGTGGTTCATTGGGATGCACATTGCTTGGTTAGGGAAAAAATCGCCTTTTTGTGGAAACGTTACCTATGGTCGAGAAGTCACAAATGCCTTACTAGATCGGGGTTATCAAGTCAGTTTTTTACATTTTGCTCAAGAATCGTCCCAAGATGAAACTTGGCCAGATTGTCCTGAAGTTTTCTTACCGTTTCTCTATAAATCGCAAATTTATACCATTCCTACCCCTCGTTCCAGTAAGGTATTAATGGAGTCTCTGCGACAGCTACAACCTGACTTGGTTCACGCATCCTTAACCCTGTCTCCTCTTGACTTTAAACTTCCCGAAATCTGCGAATCTCTCAATATTCCGCTAGTTGCTACCTTTCATCCCCCTTTTGACAGTAAAATCCGCAATTTTAAGTCCAGTACCCAACTCCTCACCTATCAAGTCTATGCCCCTTGTTTAGCCCATTATGACCAAGTAATTGTCTTTTCCCATCTACAACGGGACTTATTGGTGCGTTTAGGTGTTCCTAAAGCCAAATTATCCGTTATTCCCAACGGTGTTGATACAGATAAATATTTCCCCGAATTTTCCGCTATCAAATCTTATTTTAACGCTGACCGTCTTTTTGCTTATTTAGGGCGCATTTCCACAGAAAAGAACATAGAAGCTTTACTTAAAGGGTGGAAACACGCCAATATGGGGGATAAAGCTAAATTGTTAATTGTTGGCGATGGACCGCTTAAATCAACCCTTATGCCCTTTTATAATAAAGCCGATGGTATTATTTGGCTAGGATTTATTGCCGATGAACAAAAAAGAATCGATATTCTGCAAGGAATTGATGCTTTTATCCTTCCCTCCCTAGTTGAAGGCTTATCTCTCTCTCTTTTAGAAGCAATGGCTTGTGGTGCAGCTTGTATGGCCACTGATGCGGGGGCTGATGGTGAAGTATTAGAAGATGGGGCAGGAATTATTCTTAATACCCAAGGGGTAACCACCCAACTGAAAACCCTATTACCTCTGTTGCGAGATCATCCTGAGATTACCCAACTATTGGGACAAAAAGCTCGACAAAGGGTCTTAAAACGTTATACTCTAAGTCACAATATTACCTGTTTGGAACAATTATATAAACGCTTATGTCAAGCTAACCCCATTTCCCTATCTAACTCTTTCTAAACTTATTAATTTTACCTTAAAGACTCATGACGATCGCAAGGACGATTTGCTTAGGATTTTTTACCGTTATTATGGTGGGAACACTTCTTTTGATGCTTCCTATTTCCACCCAAGAAGGAATATGGACAGGCCCCGTTAACGCTCTTTTTACAGCCACTTCTGCGGTTTGTGTAACAGGGTTAGCAGTATTTGATACAGGGACTTATTTTTCTTTTTGGGGACAATTGATTATTCTTTTATTAATTCAAATTGGTGGCTTAGGCTATATGGCTACCATGACTTTTTTGTTATCTTTGATCCGAAAAAGGCTAGATTTACAGCAAAAGATTGCTGTCCAAGAAAGTTTTGATCGTCAACTCATGCAGGGAAGTCGCCAATGGATTCGCTCTATTGTGGGGTTGAGCTTAGTCTTTGAAATTGGAGCAATGTTTTTCTTATTTCAGAAATTTAGTGAAGATTTTCCACCGTTAAAAGCTTTATGGTTATCTATTTTTCATAGCATTAGTGCATGGAATAATGCAGGGTTTAGTCTTTTTTCTAATAGCTTAGAACCTTATAAAAATTCTTTTCTTATTAATGCCGTAATTTCAGTGATTGTAATTGTTGGGGGCATTGGTTATGATGTAATTCTGGAATCCTATTTTTGGTTAACAAGGAAGATTAAAAATTCTCGTCAACGGTTTAACTTTTCTTTGAACTTTAAAGTGGCCACTAGCACGACTATCTTTTTACTACTACTCGGAATGATTATCTTTTTTGGGGTAGAAATTAATAATCCTAATACGCTTGCTACACTTAGCCTAAAGGACAAATTGTTAACCGCTTGGTTTCAATCTATGACCACTCGAACCGCAGGATTTAATTCTATTGATATTGGAAACATGACAATTTCGGGTATTTTAATCACAATGGTTTTTATGTTCATTGGTGCAAGTCCGGGGGGAACAGGCGGAGGCATTAAAACCACCACCTTACGCATTATTGCTAATAGTACCCGTACGGTTTTGCAAGGAGAAAGTGATGTTATCTTGTATCAAAGAAGTGTTCCTAAGTCATTAATTTTGAAAGCAATGGCTGTGGTATTTGGTTCAGTCATGACTATGGTTTGCGTTATGTTTGTTATTACATTTGTCGAATTTAATTTTAATCCTGATATTCAAGCCGATAATGTTAATTCAATTCGCATTTTTTTTGAGGTTATTTCTGCCTTTGCTACCGTAGGGTTATCAATGGGAATTACAGCTAGTTTCTCTACTTTTGCAAAATTCATGTTAGTCTTAACTATGTACACAGGTCGAGTAGGAATTTTGCTATTAATCACAGCCATTGTAGGAGAATCTCCCCCGAAAAGCATTCAGTATCCCGAAGAAAATTTACTCATAGGATAATTTGTAGTCAACAGTTAACAGTTATAAATTTATACTAATTGTTTAACTATCAAACTTATCCCTCACACCTAAAACCTAATAAGGAGACGCTCACTATGGTTGACAGTTCAAAAGACAAAAAAGACAATATGGAAAGTCCATCTTGGATGCGAAAAGGATGGGGACAAACTCTCAATTCCTTTAGCTTTTTTAGTAAGTTTCGTGAAGGAAATCGTCAATTTGCTGTGATTGGCCTTGGCCGTTTTGGCCGTGCAGTTTGTGCGGGTTTACATCAAATGGGATATGAAGTATTAGGAACAGATGTTAACGACAAGTTAGTCACTCAAGTACTCTCAGAAAGAATTGCTTCTAATGCGGTACAACTAGATTCAACTAATTCTAAAGCGTTAAGAGAAGCTGGAATCTTTGAACTTGATACAGTCATTGTGGCAATTGGTAATTATATTGAAGAAAGTATTATTACTACTCTTAATCTCAAAGAAGCAGGGGTTACAGTCGTTGTTGCTAAAGCCTCTTCTGAGGTTCATGGTAAATTATTGAAACGAGTGGGTGCTGATTTAGTGGTTTTTCCTGAATATGAAGCAGGTAGTGAACTAGCTTACACTTTAACTAAACCAGCGATTTTAGACCGTTTTGATATAGACCCAGAATATAGCATTGTGGAGGTTAAAATTCCAGAAGAATTTGATGGGAAAACTTTGTCTGATTTAGCCTTACCCCGCAATTATGGAATTACTATTCTAGCCATTGGTCAGGATGATAAGTTTAAGATTAATCCTAACCCAAAAGTTCGTTTAACGAAAGGGCAAATGATGGTCATCTTAGGTAGAAATAAGGACATTTTGCGCTTACCCTTATAGAGAGATAGTAAATCGATCTATCTTATGAATACTAAATGGATCAAGTTTATAGTTATTAATTTATTGGCGATATTGATGGTTTTGGGAAGTGTTACTTTCCCTTCCTTCGTTAAAGCACAAATTTTTTCTAACCCATCACAAACCATTTGGGGAAATATTGCTGTTGCACCCGTTAAATTAGATGGTAATATTCTATTTGAGGTAGCGTCTCCCATCGCATTAGCTGAACAGTCCGAAAATAATCCTATTCATTCGGTGCAACAACGAGTTGAACGGATTGAAAAAACCCTACACACTTTGCTAAGAAATAGCGATAGCAATACTTTAAAAATTGATATTAGCACCCTTAATAATCAAACCATTATTATTGCTTCTGATGCTAAACAAATTCGTAAAATTACTATTGTTACTATTACAGAATTAGACGCTCAACTCAATGCAGTTCCTATTCCTGAATTAGCAGAACAATGGAGTGTTACTACTTATAACGCATTAATCAAAGCATGGCAAGAACGTAAGCCTAAATGGTTACTTCGTCAAAGTTTAATTACTTTAGTTAGTCTTTTTATTCTGGTTAGTTTGAGCAAAGTATTTACCGTTTTTTTAAAGCGTTTTCGTCAACAATCAACATCAACTCAGATTGAGCAAGAAAGTTTAAAATTGCTCAAATACTGGTTCTTACCTATCGCTCTTTTGATCCTCTGGTTACCGAGCATTAGTTTGATTTTAAGACTGTTTCCTTATACAAGGGAATGGGGAATTTTGTTTTTAAACAGTGCGGTAAGTTTGTCAATTGCTCTCTTTATATTTTTGGTGATTGGCAAAATTGTAGATATAATTTATAAGCAGTATAAACCCAGTGATTCTTATCAAAGGATTGCTTTTAAAACAGTGACTGAATTAACTTGGATTTTAATTATTAATGTGTTTTTAATCTTTATAATTGCGATTTTATTTAATCAACCACCTTTAAATATTCTAGCCGGATTTGGGGCAGCTGGTGCAGTCTTTTTACTAATGAGTCAAGATTCTCTCAAAGGGTTTATTGCGGGACTTGAATTAGCTGGTAATAAAATGGTTGCTTTAGGAGATTGGATTGAAATGCCACAATATCAAGTGAATGGAGATGTAATTGATATTTCTCTGTTAATCGTAAAAGTCCGTAATCGTGACCAGTCGATTGTCTCTATTCCTTCTTATGCAATGGTGAGTGAATCTTTTATTAATTGGAAAGCTATGCAAAATACAGGTGCAAGGCGCATTATGAGAGGAGTTTATATTGATGTTAACACGATTAAATTTTGTTCTGAGCAGTTAATGGGTAAATTAAAACAAAATTCTCTTCTTACTGATACTATTTTTACTCAACAGGTAACCAATCTAGAATTGTTTCAAACCTATGTAAAATCTTATTTGCGATCGCATCCCCAAATTCATCAAGATTTATTTTTAATTGTACGTCAACTTGCGCCTCATCAATATGGTGTCCCTATCGAAATTTATTGCTTTACCAAAAAGACTAATCTTGAAGACTACGAAGCAGTGCAATCAGAGATTTTTAATCATATTTTTTCGGTGGTGAATGAGTTTGAGTTAAAGTTATTTCAAAGTCCTTCAGGAGAGGACTTACAGAGGCTTTTCTGAGGTGATGGTGTCTCATTCTTATTTGAATTAACTATAATCCTAAAAGGTTTCTTAGATTGATAACAAGAAATATCTTGGGGTTTTGAATTCTTGATTAAATTCTCTTAAGCGTAAAAGATGTTAACCACTGTAGTACTTCTTTGTTAAAATGCTCAGGACATTCATCGTGGGGACAATGGCCAACCCCATCTAACTCAATTAAGGTAATATTTGGATTCAGTTGGACAAATTGGGCAGCAAGAGAAAAGGGAATTAAGTAATCTTGTTTACCCCATATCAGCAATAATGGAATAGAAATTGTTGGGAGTAACTGCTTGACAGACTGAGCATAATTTGGTTGATTAGTAGAACGACACAGGGCATTAAAAGCCTTTACTGCATTTTTATCTTGGGGGGGACGGACAATAATTTCTACTAACTCATCATTAACTTCTTGCTTGTCTATATAAACAAATTTCTTGAGAATAAAATGAATTATTTTCGGTTGACGCACAAAATAAAATAGAAAGGTAATAATTCCTGAATTGGCAACCATATTTTCAGTAAATCTGACCACTGGTTCAATCATTTTCGGTAACATCTCTTGTCGGGCTGCCACATCGGGCAAACTCAGCATAATTAACCCATTAGCCATTTCTGGATAAGTTTCTACAGTCGTCAAAGCAACCAATGAACCAATCGAATTACCGATTAATACCACAGGTTTATTAATAAAAGTTCGCCAAAAATCATAAACTTGCTTTGTCCACAGTTCTATACTATAGGGAGTATCTGCCTTGCGAGAACCACCAAATCCCAGTAAATCGAGGGCATAAACAGCAGAATATTCCCCTAAGACGTTAATATTATTGCGCCAGTGGTCAATGGAAGCCCCAAATCCATGTAAAAGAATCAAAGGGGGACGTTGAGAAGCATCTGGCTGAGGATTCGCCCAAAAACTATAACGAATTGACCAACCTCGCCAAATCCATTCCCGTTGATGACCAATTCGTTTTTGCCAATGAGTAATACTCATAAATTATGAATTATGAATTATGAATTATGAATTTAGATATGGGTAGGTTTTATAACAATATCTCAGGACTTACACAATAACTCTACAGATGCTGTGGGCGCAAACATCCGCGCCCCTACAAAGTGATTATTGATTTGATTTAATTTAATTGTAATTTTAACCAATCAACTGCCATATCTAATAAGCTGACACCGCTCCAAAGAATAACAACAGAAACAATTCCACCTATCAGACAAACCACTAAACCTGCTAAGCTAATAAAGCCATCATCTTCTTGAAGACCAAATGCTGTAATAAAAATTCCCATTGCTGGTAAAGTATTTGTCCCCGGAATCGGAATCATCATGGAAATGGACATTAAAGAAATAGCAATACCAATGATAACTTTTCCTAATAAACTGGTACAGATATGGGTCATTCTTGGCTTACTTAAAGCTTCAATACGCCGTAACCAAGGTAGCCCTTTTTTTAAGAAACTTTGAATTGTTTTTAACTTCATTGATGCTCGTAACATTTTGAGGGGAAGCCAAGGAGTTTTTGCACCAGTAATTAATTGAAAAGCTAATAATAACATCGCAATTCCAAAAGGAACAGAATACCCCATTGCCGGAAGAGGTATGGCAGCAGGTAAAGCCAAAAGAATAAACAAAAAGCCGAAAACTCGTTCCCCTGCTAAGGTTAAAATATCTTGTAATTTAACATCAGAAGACCGTTCTTCTTCAAAGAAATAACGTTGCAGTTCAACCGATAATTTAGCCATATAAATTAAACAAAATTAACTATAAATGAGTAAGAGAAAAGGTGGGCATTACCCACCTAGTATAAAAGACTATTTAGACAGATTAAGTTCCTGCTGTCCAAGAGTTGATGTACTCGGTTTGTTCAGCCGTTAAGGTATCAATAGTGATACCCATTGCTTTAAGTTTTAAAGCTGCAATTTCTTGGTCAAGTTCGGTAGGAATATTGTAGATTTTGGGTTCTAATTTTCCTTTATTTTGAACTAGGAATTCACAGGCTAAGGCTTGGTTAGCAAAACTCATATCCATTACTGCACTGGGATGTCCTTCGGCTGCTGCGAGGTTGACTAAACGACCTTCTCCAAGCACAATAATAGACTTGCCACTGGGCAAGAAATATTGCTGAGTAAAGTTACGAACATCTTTAACTTCAGTTGCTTTCTTACCTAAATGATCTAGATCAATTTCAATGTCAAAGTGACCTGCATTACAAACCATTGCACCATCTTTCATCACATCAAAATGTTCAGCGCGGATGACGTGCTTGTTACCAGTTACAGTTACGAATAAATCGCCGTAAGCAGCAGCTTCAGCCATAGGCATGACTCGGAATCCGTCCATAGCTGCTTCAATCGCTTTAACGGGGTCAATTTCAGTAACGATAACATTAGCCCCTAGGCCTTTAGCCCGCATAGCAACACCTTTACCACACCAGCCATAACCAGCAACAACGGCAGTTTTACCAGCTAAAAGAACGTTAGTTGCACGGAAAATTCCGTCAAGGGTAGATTGACCCGTACCATAGCGATTATCAAAGAAATGTTTGGTATCAGCGTCGTTTACATTCATCGCAGGAAAGCTAAGAACCCCGTCTTTAAACATCGCTAAGAGACGAACAATTCCCGTGGTGGTTTCTTCGGTTGTACCAATGATGTCATCGAGTTGATGCTTCCGTTCTTTAACAAGGGTCGCAACCACATCACTTCCATCATCAATAATAATATTAGGCTTGTGATCTAAGGCTGTTTGAACGTGACGGTGATAGGTATCGTTATCTTCACCTTTGATGGCAAAAACGGGGATGTCATAATCTTTGACTAAGCAAGCCGCTACGTCATCTTGGGTGGAAAGGGGATTACTGGCAATCAGTAGTGCATCTGCTCCACCTGTTTTAAGGGCAATTGCAAGGTTAGCCGTTTCGGTGGTCACATGACAACAGGCAACTAAGCGAACGCCTGCAAAGGGCTTTTCTTTAGCAAAACGCTCAGTAATCAGTTTCAATACGGGCATTTCCCGACTTGCCCACTCAATCCGTTGTTTTCCTTGAGGCGCAAGATTAATATCTTTAATATCGTACTTTTGTTTAACAGGTGCTGCAACCATTACTCAGATGTCCTCGATCTAAATCATTATACTGGTCTCAACTAAGTTAACATTTTGTTACGATTTTGGCTAGACAAGTTAAGACAAACAGAAGAAAGAATGACCAAAAGTATGACTGAATCTAGAACAGAATATCAGCATCCTTCTTGACAATTAGCGATGGAAATTAGGGATAAGATGTGAGGAAAGAAAAAAGAAATAGAAGCTTATTAGGACAAATATGTAGTTTCTATGATGGGGAAGACGAGTCGTTGCTCACTGATTTCATACTATGTGTTATTGCTTTAAAAGCTATTAGCTTATTGTCACAACTAAAGTGGTCAGTTTATTGTCCAAATTATATAAAAAACGTTACACTGCCGTCTTTCTATATGGAGCTAAGCGGACTCGAACCGCTGGCTTTCACAATGCCATTGTGACACTCTACCAACTGAGTTATAGCCCCGTTAAAGTTCATTTACTATGATGCCTTATCTAAATAGCAATGTCAAGTCAAAACTAATGAATTCCAGCGCTTCTCATTTTGCCAAGAATAAAAAAATTTATATAGTGACACCTAACTAACTCTATTTAGACTAAATTTTTAACAATTCTTTCCCTAACAATTTGATTAATTGGGGAAGGTTATGGATAATAGCTTGTTGTCTTATGTAGTGTATGCTAGGGAGTAGATGGAAATCTTGGTCTGAATACTTCATATGATTTAAAAACATAATACTCTTTTTCCCTCTCAGATTTGACCTACTGCTTTCATATTTCAGTTATGCTTTGCCTAAAATGAGAATTACTCTAGAGATTTAGGTGAGATGGGCGATACAGTTTCCCATCAGGAAGTAAACGACGAGCATCGCAGCAGCAGAGAGAGCAACTAATGTTCCTGCCAGCATAAGGGAAAATTCTTGCTGTTCAAAGGCCTCTTGCATTAAATGCAGTGACCAAGCAACCAAGGCCACATCAAAAATTAGAATAGGGACTAGCATATTTTAAAAAATGTTAACTTTTCTATTATTCTAATACACAATCATTTTGTGGGGGAAGCCCACTTTGAGAACTTAATGTTTTCTAAAGATTTTTTCTATCTCAGTCGTACAGGGACTTTCTGGGTTTGCAGATACTGCTTAATCTCGGTAACACTCAGTTGTCCATAATGCAATAAAGAGGCTAATAAAGCTGCTTCTGCTTTCCCTTTTGTCAGGGCTTCATGAATATGCTGGCAAGTCCCTGCGCCCCCTGACGCAATTACAGGGATTTCCACGGAATCAGCGATCGCACGGGTTAAACTTAGGTCATATCCCTCTTGTGTCCCGTCTGCATCCATGCTGGTGACTAATAATTCTCCTGCGCCCCGCTTTTCTGCTTCTTTAGCCCATTCTAAAGCATCTAATCCTGTATTTTCTCGACCTCCTCGCACATAGACATCCCAGCCTTGATTACTAGCATTCTTACGCCGTCTGGCATCAATGGCAACCACAATACACTGTTTTCCAAAGCGATCGCTGGCTTCGTTGACAAAATCAGGATTTCGGACTGCCGAGGAATTTATACTTACCTTATCAGCACCGGCTCTTAACAATTGTTTAATTTGTTCTAAGGATTGAATCCCACCCCCTACGGTAAGGGGAATAAAGACTTCTTCTGCGGTACGATAAACAACATCAATGATAATGTCTCGTTCTTCATGAGTAGCTGTAATATCCAAAAATACTAATTCATCAGCCCCTGCCTCATTATAGACTCGTGCCAATTCCACGGGATCACCTGCATCCTTTAAGTCGACAAAATTGACCCCTTTTACAACCCTGCCAGCTTTAACATCCAAACAGGGTAAAATTCGCTTTGCTAACATTGCTAATCCTTAAAATTATTGTACTGTCCACCAACCAAAGGCGGGGCCGATGAGTCTAACAGTGAGCCATATTGCAATCATCAGGCCAATTCCAACCCAAGCCCCTGTGGTTGTAAGTTTATAGGCTCTTTCAGCTTGAGATTTAGTCATTGGAAGCCAAGAGAGAAATCGCTCCTCTTGGCCATACTGATCACCTAGTGCTGCTTTGCGACGTTTGGCTTCACCCATGATTACTTTGTCAGAATCGTTGCTTTAACCATCTAATGATAGCGTGAGTTTTGCTCAAGGAATTAGATAATGATATCAAATCTGCTTAAATAACCATGATTACAAGTTGTATTTCTTTATCCCAACGCCTCCTTAATCTTTTGCCCTCTGTTTCTATGATGATTTAATGAAGATATAACCCTTGTCTTGTTTGAATCTTTTAGACTTTTCACTATCTGACAAAAACCCTTACCTCAATTAATGCAAAAATGAAATCAACCGACGTGATTACCTTACAAGTTAACGGTCAAGAAGCACAATGTCAGTCTAAGGGGAACTTACTCCAATTCTTAAACGAAATAGGCTTGAATCCCCGTTTAGTTGCAGTGGAATATAACGGTGAGATTTTACACCGCCAATTTTGGGAGAGTACACAATTACAAGAAGGCGATCGCTTAGAAATTGTTACCATTGTTGGCGGTGGGTAATGGATCAGTATGGACAAATCATGCTTATTTTAAGTATTTCGCCAAGAAAGCAGTGGTTTTTTGCCAAGCATCTTCCGCAGCCACCTGATTATAACGATTGCCTGACGGATTAGCAAACGCATGATCTGCATTGGGATAAATATGGATGTCAGCCAATTTTCCTAAGTCATTAAGGGTTGCTTCAAACTGTTTAACGGTTTCAGGGGGTGGATTCTTATCTAATTCACCAAAAATTCCGAGAATCGGCATGGCTAACGCTTTCAATTTCTCAGAATCAGTGGTAATTCCCCCACCATAGTAGATAACTGTAGCATCAATTTGTTCAGGTAACAGTAACGCCGTGTTGAGTGACCATGTTCCCCCAAAACACCAGCCAATCGTACCAATTTTGGGAGCATTCTCTCCTTTGTCTAGAAATAAATAGGCTTGTTTTAAATTCTCCTCTAATTGCTTCGGATTTTTTAACGCCTCCGTCACTAACTCCCTAGCTTGCTGGGGCGTATCCGCCACTTTTCCGCCATATAAATCCACAGCTAACGCCTTGTAACCTTCTCCTGCTAATTTATCCGTCATTTTTGTGATATTCTTATTCAATCCCCACCATTCATGAATAACAATAATCGCTGGTAAATTGTCCTTCGCTTCCCTAGGATGGGAGAAATAACCTCTCAGGGGTTGATCCGCTAGATTTCCGTAAGTAATTTTCCTCCCTGTTACAGATTGTCGAGGAGATTGAGAAATGAGAGGGGAAGGAATCGGGCGATCGCTTTGATGCAATTCCCACATTTGCTGAGGATAAGATAGGTTAGGATGGGTCGCATGGACAATACCTGCCCAAAGAAGGGCACAAAGAAAGCCTAAAACCGTTAGAGGGAAAAAATAGCGTTTCATATAGTAAGCGAATTAACTTGAAAAATTAGCCTCCCATTGTACCTTAATCCGCGAGATATAACTAAGTGTTTTTACTTGTTTTATTGCGATAGAATATCTTGAAGACTCGGACACTGACTCTATTCTTCTGTGCAAACTTTCCCAAAAAATCGTGAATAGCGTTAAGGTAGGAGTAGAAACAAAATAACTTTTATCAAGTTTTTAACTGAATCAATTCCTTATGGTGACCTCTCGATCCCCTATCCCTCCCCTCGGTAGCTACCGTTCCTCCGACATTCTCTCTGCCAGCCAAAATGTCGTGCCAATGGTGGTGGAACAATCCGGCTTAGGAGAAAGAGCCTTTGACATTTATTCGCGTTTATTACGGGAAAGAATTATCTTTATGGGAACGCCTGTTGATGATCAAGTGGCTGATTCCATTGTTGCCCAATTACTTTTTTTAGATGCCGAAGATCCAGAGAAAGATATTCAGCTTTATATCAACTCCCCTGGCGGCTCAGTTTATGCAGGACTTGCTATTTACGATGCGATGCAGCAAGTTCGTCCCGATGTCGCTACCATATGTTATGGACTAGCAGCTAGTATGGGCGCATTTTTACTATCAGGAGGTGCGAAAGGCAAACGAATGGCCTTACCCAGTTCTCGTATTATGATTCACCAGCCCTTGGGCGGCGCACAAGGACAGGCTGTAGAAATTGAAATCCAAGCTAAAGAGATCCTATACATTAAAAAACGCTTAAATGATATGTTATCCGACCATACTGGGCAACCCTTTGATAAGGTAGCAATAGACACAGAGCGAGACTTTTTCATGTCAGCCCAAGAAGCTCAAGAGTACGGCCTTATTGATACAGTAATTGCTCGCCCCGGTCTCACTTCCCCCACTATTTCCATTAACTCCCTTAACTAATTAACAGAGCTTATGTCTAAGTACGACTCCCACCTGAAATGTTCGTTTTGCGGTAAGTCCCAGGAGCAGGTCCGAAAATTGATCGCCGGCCCGGGAGTCTATATCTGTGACGAATGTGTTGAACTGTGCAACGAAATTCTCGACGAAGAATTGATGGAGATGTCCCATGGGACAACCCCCGAACCCCGTGCCAATGAGAAAGCAGACTCAAAACATCGTTCTACCACCAAACCCCTTACCTATAGCCAGTTACCGAAACCAAGGGAGATTAAAAAATATCTTGATGAATATGTCATTGGCCAAAATGACGCTAAAAAAGTCCTCTCAGTAGCGGTATATAACCATTACAAGCGATTGAGTCTGGCACAGTCTTCTGGTAAGGCAGGAGAAGATAACATCGAATTGCAAAAGGCTAATATCTTATTGATGGGGCCAACTGGCTCAGGGAAAACCTTACTTGCTCAAACCCTTGCCAGAATCCTAGATGTTCCCTTTGCTGTTGCCGATGCGACAACGTTAACCGAAGCGGGTTATGTAGGGGAAGATGTGGAAAATATTCTCTTACGTCTGTTGCAGGTGGCAGACTTGGATGTGGAAGCAGCACAACGGGGGATTATTTACATCGATGAAATCGATAAAATAGCTCGTAAGAGCGAAAATCCTTCCATTACCCGTGATGTATCTGGGGAAGGCGTACAACAGGCCCTATTGAAAATGTTAGAAGGGACAATTGCCAATGTTCCCCCCCAAGGCGGCCGTAAGCACCCCTATCAAGATTGTATTCAAATTGATACAAGCAATATTCTCTTTATTTGTGGTGGGGCATTTGTTGGTTTAGATAAGGTCATTGAACAACGCATCGGGAAGAAGTCAATGGGCTTTATTCGACCCGGAGAGACCAATCAGAAAGAAAAACGGTTAGCTGACTTGCTATTGCAGTCTGAACCAGATGATTTAGTTAAATTTGGTATGATTCCCGAATTTGTCGGGCGAATTCCTGTGATGGCAGCCCTTGAACCCTTAGATGAAGCCGCCTTAATGGAGATTTTAACCCAACCTCGTAATGCTTTAGTTAAGCAATACCAAAAACTGCTGAAAATGGACAATGTGAAGTTAGAGTTTCGCGACGACGCAGTAAGAGCGATCGCACAAGAAGCTTATCGACGCAAAACAGGCGCAAGAGCTTTACGGGGTATTGTGGAAGAATTGATGTTAGATGTGATGTATGAATTGCCTTCTCGTGAGGATGTACAACGCTGTTTAATTACCCAAGAAATGGTAGAAAAACGCTCAACGGCTGAGATATTACTCCATCCATCCTCTTTACCGACTCAAGAGTCCGCTTAATCGGTGTCTAGAAATAATAATCCCAACAATTTACCAACATAATAATCCCGACTCCAACGATACTTTTCGTAGTTTTCGGGTTATTTTTTGCAAACTTAAAAAATGATAAAAACAAAAATACCTTAGATTTATGGTTAAAGAAAGAAAAAGAGACGGGGAATTGTGAAGCGAATGTTCAATTAAGATTTAATCAAAACAAAATCCCCTTCTACAATTAAAACAGTAATTGTCTCGCTAAGGAGAAACTCAATGTTCGATAAGCATACACTAATGATTCCCGGACCCACTCCTGTTCCTGAAAGTGTACTGCGAGCCATGGCTAAACCGCCAATTGGTCATAGAAGTGGTGCATTTAGTAAAGTTATTGCAGAAATTACTGAAAACCTTAAATGGTTGCATCAAACTCAGAACGATGTCCTTATGCTTGCAGTAAGCGGTACAGGTGCTATGGAAGCTGGAATCATTAACTTTCTCAGCGCAGGCGATCGCGTTTTGGTGGGAGATAATGGTAAGTTTGGCGAACGGTGGGGTAAAATCTGTAAAGCTTATGGCATGAACACAGAAGTTATTAAAGCCGAATGGGGCAAACCCCTTGATACCGAAATTTTTCGTGAAAAATTAGAAGCCGACACCGAAAAAAACATCAAAGCTGTCATTATTACCCATTCCGAAACATCTACAGGGGTATTAAATGATCTCGAAACCATCAATAAATATGTCAAAGATCACGGTGAAGCCTTAATTATCGTCGATGCTGTCACCAGTTTAGGCGCAATTAGTGTTCCCATCGATGAGTGGGGGTTAGATGTGGTAGGTTCTGGCTCTCAAAAAGGGTATATGATACCTCCGGGGTTAGGATTCGTTTCTGTTAGCGAAAAAGCGTGGCAAGCCTACGAAAAAGCCACGATTCCCACCTTCTACATGGATCTTAAAGCCTATAAGAAAGCAACGGACAAAGACAGTTCTCCTTTTACACCTCCCGTAAATCTCATGTATGGCTTACAAACCGCCTTACAACTGATGAAAGGAGAAGGGTTAGAGGGAATTTTTGCCCGTCATTATCGTACCCAACAGGCCACCAGAGCAGCGATGAAGGCTTTGAATTTGCCCCTTCTCGCTCCTGATGACTTCGCTAGTCCTGCTGTAACGGCGGTTATTCCTGTTGACGTAGAAGCAGAGGCTATTCGCTCCACTTTAAACAAAAAATATGATATTGCAGTAGCCGGTGGACAAGATCACCTTAAGGGTAAAATCTTCCGTATTGGCCATTTAGGCTTTGTCAGTGAAAGAGACATCTTAACCGTAGTCGGTGCTTTAGAAGCAACCTTAGTGGAATTAGGCTATGAAGGGGTTTCTGCAGGGGCAGGTGTCGCTGCTGCTTCAGCCGTCTTAGCTAAAGGTTAGTCTAATAAAGAAATTCCCTTCTTTCCTCCTGTTTTCTACTTCCTACTAATAGGATCATATTAGATGTAAATAAGCACTATACACTTAATCTGTATAGTGCTTCTGTCCCACGTCAATTTTACCCACCGTCCCCATATCGATCTAAAGATGAATTATGAGTGCTAATATTTTAGGGGTAAATCTTTCATATTCGATCACTGCGATTAGCATAATCTTCCCGTGAAACTTTGAGAAATTTCCCGTTAAACCTAAAAGCTATGTTACATTTTTTAATGGGGTTTCTCATTTAAACTGTGCCTAGTCTCATAGGACTACAGTTTCAACCTAAGCAACGCCATAGTAAGCTAAATATATCCCTTTTTGAGAAAGATCCTTGTTCTCAAGGACAAGGGTTTATACGAGATAACCCCTAACCTCATTTGTTGTTCAGTTGAGTTTCAATGTTCTCTAAACAAGTTACCGATTCACCTGTCTATAAGTGGTTTGATGAACGATTAGAAGTTCAAGCCATCTCTGATGACATCAGCAGTAAGTATGTCCCTCCTCACGTCAATATCTTCTATTGTCTGGGTGGACTTACCTTAACCTGCTTCCTAATCCAGTTTGCTACTGGATTCGCCATGACCTTCTACTATAAACCCACCGTTACCGAAGCCTTCACCTCCGTTCAATATTTAATGAATGAGGTTAACTTTGGCTGGTTAATTCGTTCGGTTCACCGTTGGTCAGCAAGTATGATGGTTCTCATGATGATCCTGCATATTTTCCGCGTTTATCTCACAGGTGGCTTCAAAAAACCCCGTGAATTAACATGGATTGTCGGTGTTACCATGGCTGTGATCACCGTCTCCTTTGGGGTAACGGGTTATTCCTTACCGTGGGACCAAGTCGGTTACTGGGCGGTTAAAATCGTTTCTGGTGTCCCCGCAGCGATTCCTGTTGTTGGAGATCAAATGGTGGAATTGTTACGAGGCGGCGCAAGTGTGGGACAATCTACCCTTACCCGTTTTTATAGCATTCATACCTTCGTTTTACCTTGGATGATGGCAGTCTTCATGTTATTACACTTCCTCTTAATTCGTAAACAAGGTATTTCTGGTCCCTTGTAAGGTCTGCTACTTGTCTTTTCTGATCCCAAGCTATGATTTAAGGATAGGAATAAAGAAAAGATGTGTAACTGTCATATCTAACCGATCCTCAGTTCATTAAGGAGAATTCCATCAATGTCAACCCTCAAAAAACCGGATCTCAGTGATCCCGCCTTACGGGCTAAATTAGCCAAAGGTATGGGTCACAATTATTACGGAGAAATTGCTTGGCCGAACGACATCCTATATATGTTCCCCATCTGTATGTTGGCGGTTTTAGGATTAGTTGTTGGTTTAGCCGTCTTAGATCCCGCTTTAATCGGCGAACCGGCTGATCCCTTTGCGACTCCGTTAGAAATTTTACCTGAATGGTATCTGTATCCCGTTTTCCAAATCCTACGGATTTTACCCAACAAACTCTTAGGAATTGCTTGTCAAGGTGCAATCCCCTTGGGTTTAATGCTTGTTCCTTTCATTGAAAGTGTTAACAAGTTCCAAAATCCCTTCCGTCGTCCCATTGCAATGACGATCTTCCTATTCGGAACTGCGTTTGCTCTTTGGTTAGGCGTTGGAGCAACTTTACCCATTGATAAGTCTTTAACTTTGGGCTTGTTCTAACTTCCTAAGACGTATTTTCCTTTTTCCTAGTTAATGCCGAGGTTTTTGCCCCACTTTAGGGTACTTACCTCGGCATTACTAATTCCTATCTTAGAAACTAACGATAGCGATAAGGCCATAAAAAAACGTTAAAACGACGACTACCCAGTTTATACTCATAGCGAAACGTATCTTTATAGTACAAGCTAACAATCGCCTGAAGTTGGTCTGCTAATTTGAGACAGCTATCAAATTTGCTACTCACATAGCACTGTACATCGATTTGATTGCATCTTCCCCCTGAGAGTAAATGAGATTGAAATGGCTGGATACTGCAAAATATTGGCTTCTGATACTGATAGCTTAATGCTCGAAATTGGCTTCTGGAATAATTAGTAAAGAAATGATCATCAATTTGGATAGCATCTCCATGACGGGCTTCATAAATTAGGTCTGTTACACTTAAAGCACGATACTGAGGAGACTGTATCCAAACAACTGGAATTAAACGATAGTTTCTTGCGGTTTGACTGACTATTCGCTGATCTGAGTCAGACACTCCCCGAAAATCTAGGAAGACTAACCGATATTGTTTTCTTTGAATATCTTCCATCACTTGGTTAAGGGTATTACCCGTCACATGATATCGAATTTGGGGTTTAGATAGCCAAGTCCCATTAGGAACACCGGCTAAGGCTGAATTTGACCCTAATAAACTACATACTCCTATCAATCCCCACTTTGCTGTGCGATTAATGCTTTGCTTAATGATTGCCTTAACGAATTGTGTTGTGTTCATGCTTGATATGCTTGTGGTTATTATCTAGCGAATAATTGACCATACAGCGATCGCATTCTTTGAGCCAATATCTTTTCAACCTTACCATACTGAGAATTGAATAAGTTTAATTGTCCTCAAAATTCTGTTCTTTTGTCATATTACTGCGAATGTGTAAATCTCGTTGTGGATAGGGAATTTCGATGCCGTTTTCAGCAAAAGCTTGCCAAATTGCAAAGACTAACTCAGTCGTTACGGGAGAACTCATTAGGGGATCATCTAACCAAAATTTTAGCTCAAAATCAATACTTGACTCCCCAAATCCCAAAGAAAATACTACGGGTGGAGGATCTTGCAAAACATGAGGATGTTGTTGAGCAACCTGTAACAGAATGTCTGCTACTTTAGTCGGATCACATTGGTAACTTGCGCCAACTTGAAGAGAACGACGCACATAAGCATCACTTCCTGTTAAGGTAGAAACACTTTCAGTAAAAAAGGTTTGATTAGGAATAATTTCCTCTGAATTGTCACCAATAACTTGAACCGTAGTAGCACGAATGCCTAGTTTCTTAACTCGGCTCATTTTTCTATCAATTGTAATAATATCCCCCGGTTTTAATGCACCTTCAAATAACAACCAAAGACCACTAACAAAATTACTAACAACCTCTCTTAAACCGAAACCAATCCCAACCGATAATCCCCCTGTTATCGCTGCTAAAGCCGTGGTACTAATGCCAACATAACCAAAAATTAAAGTAAGCCCTAAGCCAATCAAAACATAACGCAGAATTAGGGAAATAACTTGTCTAAATCTAGCATCTTGAACTTTTCTATCTAGAAAAATGTGAAAGAGTAACTTTTCCACAAGAGATGTACCAACAATCCAAAAATATAAACCTGCAAGACCAATAAACGCCGATCCTAGCGTAATCGATTCATTAAATAGTTCAACTACGGTTACTTGTGATACTTTTTGGAGATTAAAAAACCAACTGAGAATAATCCCTATAATCAGTAAGACAAAAAGAGGCGCAAAAAAACGTTGATGATAGCGACTGACGGTATTAACTGGAAATAGAGCATAAATAGAGGTTAAAAATAACCCATAAAACCATGAATACCAAAGAAGTTTCCTACTATCTGTCAGATAACCTGCAAACCAACCCTGTTGCTCAAATAACAGTCTTATCGCATTCACGATTAATATACTAAGGCTAGGAGTCAATAAATGGCGAATTAAAGCGATAAAATACTGTTTTTTGGAGATTCTTAGATCATTAAATTCTATATCATTGAGGTTCGGCCATTTGAGTCTGACTTGCCGCCAAATCTCCTTAGAAATTAACGATGCACTGACAATAGAAAAAGCGATCGCTACAATCTGTAATTGAACCACTGGACGTTCTAAAACAAGTAACGCTTGGCTCAATTCTGACCCAAGGTAGCTAAGATTTAAAACGTTTTCTTCAGGCATCCTCTAAAACTCCCTATTTTTTCTTGTTATAGTTGACGATTGACGGTTTGCGTCAATTGCTGTGCGCCTTCTTGCGGCGTTAATGCTCCAATTAATACTTTTTGATAGATTATCTCTCCATTCTCGGCAATTATTTCTGCTCTTTTAGCGTCATCTAGGGGAATCGCAAGGGAAGTTTGAGCTTGATCGAGTAAAGTCGCTTGTAAAGGAAATAATCGTCGATTAACTGTTGCATTTTTATGACTAGGAAGAAAAGGAATCGCTACTTCGATACGGTTTTGTTGTTCGAGATTCGTTAAATATTGAGCTAATTCTAGGGCAATTTCAGCTTGTCTTGGGTTGGACGCTCGACTGAGCAGCAAAGCACCTGTTCGCAAAACAGGGGTTGCTGGTTGGTTGATAGCACGAGGGAGTAGGGTTGCACCCAATTTATCTTTCCCCATTGTTTCGTAAAAGTAAGGCATCCAATTAGAGGAACAAGTCAGATAAGCCAATTCATCTTGGACAAAGGCTTGTCTTAATGCTTCTTCATTGCTACTGAGAATAAAATTTGGTTCATTTTTGGCTTGTTTAAGCCATTTAATCCATTTAATCCAACCGCCATCCTGAAAGATATCAAAACGTCCTTCTTCATCAAAGGCTCGACCTCCAAAAATACCGGTTCCCCAAAAGGTAGCAACAAATCCTGAATGAACACCAACAGAATACCCCTGTCTAGATTGATCAATTAAGTCTGATAGAGTGATCGGTAATTCTTGAACTTTTTCTTTGTTATAACAGAGAACCTGAGTCATTGAATAGACAGGAAATCCATAATATTTACCTTGATAACGGACATGGTTGAGAGCTTCAGGTCGAAATTGAGCCGGATTAAGCTGAGATTCCTCAATGGAGCGAAAGGCTCGTGTATTAATCAGTCGTAGAATCTTAGGACTATGATAAGCTAATACTAAATCGGGACCGGCGCCTTGTGCTAACTTAGAGTCAAGCTGGCTTACAAGCTGGTCAGTTGGCAGAAATTTGGTAAATACTGTGACCTTTGGGTTTAATTGGTTAAATTCATCCACAATTTCCTCTATGATTGTCTGTGTTATCTCACTATTCTGATTTTTGATGTTCAAGGGTTTTTCAACCATCAAAACAATTCTCCCTCTCAGAGAGGAATTATTGATAATTAGACGTTGAGGTGATTTTTGTAGGTTACAAGAAGGAAGCAGCATTAAAAGCGCAATAATAAGGACGATTTTGCCCATCCAAGCAATTAATGTTTGATAACTGACCATAAAGCGATCGCATTCTTTGAGCCAATATTTTTCAAACCTTACCATACCAAGAATTAAATTGGTTTAATTGCCCTCAAAATTCCGTTCATATTCTTGGATTTCAACTGGATAAATTCTCACTTGTAATTTCATTGATTGGATTCCCATTTGTGAGACAACTTGAGATAGTCGTTGTTCTTTCGTTGCTAAATATTCATCAGTGACTGTATTAGGCGGCGCACCCATTGAAATAGAAAGGTAGGCATTATTATCTTTTAGTCGGACATTAATTCTACGAAGTCGAGTTTTCTGTGAAATCTCAGGATTTAGCTCTCTAATTTTACGCATTTCCTCATTAATCCGTTTACTTAAGACAAATTCTCTCATAGAAGTTTGTAGGGGAAAACATAGGATAATAATAGCGACTAACCAGATAATCAGTCTTTGTAAAGCTTTACGCCAACTACCATAAGACTGAGAGAGAAAAATTAAGCAAGCACTGAAAGTAATTCCCGATAAGTTGACAATAAAAAGCAAAAAAGAACCATTCGCTATCTGCCAATAATTCACAACCGTAGAACTTAAGTCTAACTCTGTATAAATCGTTGTTCCAATTCCTAATGCAATCCCTGTCACACAGAGAGGAGGAACAAGGGCTACAGCAATGGCTACACCAGCAATTGAATTAGCAATACTTTGACGAGTTAAGGAAATAGTTGTTATGGTTGGGAATAATGCTATCGTTAGGAAATCTTGAGCTATATTCATATATCATACCTTACCTAATCATTATGTTAACTAACACCTTATTTTCATTCTGCCAACCACAAAAGATGCTCAGTGGATTACTGATTAGTGTTTTATCCTCCTTAGCCATCAGTTTACCTGTTAAATCGGCTGAAGAAATTTACTTTGTCTATGATTCTGTTAGCGAGTCTTTATCAGTTGAATCATTAGAAACCTTCGCTGAAGACGGAACAATTGATAAGGAGTTAGCTTTTTATTTACGATTTGTCAAACTCTCTCCTGAAGAACAAGCATTATTCCGAGAAGCATTAACAAAGAAAATAGACATTAACCCTGTTATTTTATCTCGTTTGTTAAATACAGATGAAGGAGAACGTTTATTAGATTTAGTCGGTAAAGTGATTAATCTTCAAGGAGGACGTAATGGTAAGTTTGCCATCAGAGGTGCTTTAGTACAAGCAGCATTTGATCCTGAAGGATTAACTTTATTAAACTTCTTCAAAAAATTAGGCGTTAATGTTTCAATTGATCTTAAACAAGCCCTTATTTTAGGAAAAAGCTTCCAATTAATTGCTGATGCGACTAAGGAATTTGTAGTAGAAGTAGCAGCCTTATCTGCTCAAGAAATAGAAGAATCTCCACCAATTGATTATAGCCAACTTCCTGATATACGAGAAAAGGGTCAATTTAGTGTTAAAGAGACAAGATGGAATTTAGTGGATACAACACGTGATCGCAAATTTTATGTATTAGTTTATCAACCGACTCAATGGAGAGAAGGAAAAACCCCCGTTGTCATTATTTCTCATGGGTTAACCGCACAACCGTCTGATCACGCAGAAAAAGCAAAACACCTTGCTAGTTATGGTTTTGTAGTGGTTTTACCCCAACATTCCGGCAGTGATGATATTTATGCTCAGGAGTTTAAGGAAGGAATTCATCGGGATATTTCTGATGTTAATGAGTTTATTAATCGTCCCCTTGATATCCGTTATACCATCAATGAATTAGAACGGCGTAATAGTAGTGAATTTGAGGGAAGATTAGACTTAGAAAATATAGGAATGTGGGGTCATTCTTTTGGGAGTTATACTGCTTTAGCGGTATCAATTGATGCACAAATGCCTAATTTTGAGCAGTTAGAGGAAGATTGTGCAAGTCAATTAAGAGCATTGAATACTGCTTTGTTATTAGAATGTCGGGCGTTGAAATTAGAAAGAAAGACTTATAATTTTCGAGATCGAAGAATAAAAGCAGTCATTGCGACGAATCCAGTTAATGCTAGTATTTTAGGTGAAAAGGGAATGAGTAATATCAATATTCCAGTAGGAATTGGTGCAGGAAGTTATGATCCAGCAACTCCTTTTGTATTTGAACAAGTCCGTTCTTTCCCTTGGTTAACAGCAACTCCTCGCTATCTCTTTTTAGAAGAAGGACAAGCACATATTGATTTTTCTCAGGTGGATGGGGGAACGAGTAAAATTATGAATATGATTCCTAGTTTACAGTTACCAAGTCCTGAATTATTATCTGCCTATTCGAGAGCCGTAAGAGTTGCTTTTTTTGAAGTTCACATTGCTAAAAATGAGGATTATTTACCTTATTTAAGCCCTGCTTATGCGGAATATTTAAGTCAAGGTGAGGAATTTAAAGCTTACATGATTACTGAACAATCATCTGCTGAATTAATAGAAGCAATTAATAACTTTAAAAGAGAACATGGACTTTAAGCGTCCGAGTAAGTTTCATGTGCCGTAATTACTTCTAATTCTTCACTTAAAAGTTTAACTTAAAGTTAATAGCCAAGAAGCTTGAGTTAATTTACTATTGACTGATAACTGTTTACTGATAACTGATCACTCATAAAATGACCACTTCTGAGCAAAAACCACAACCAACCGAAACACCTAATGGACAAGAGGAATCGA
>JBFRWB010000070.1:0-7965 GCA_051439375.1 Microcystaceae cyanobacterium | reverse complement strand
GCTAATTCCGATTACAAAACACTGGCAACATTAGTCAAATATAGGTTATTAGAGCAAGAGGTTCTTGAAGAGTATAATTGCTACTCTTATTAAGGTTTTATCAAAGGGATTGATTGTTTTAAATTGTTAAATATCTAGCTTGATGTAGATAAGAGCGCTTGCAATGGTTTAATCATCCCATTCTTCATCATTATCTTGTATCAAAGTCTGATTATTGGATGGTTTAATATTTAATTCATTAAGAGGGCGCTCTAATTTCATAAACTCTGATTTAAGCGCACTCATTACCTCATTCATGGTAATGTTATTCCCATTTTTAGCAGCTAAAAAAGACGCATTAATCGCAACATTTTGAATGCTTCCCCCAGTTAATTGAATTAGTTTTAAATAATTATAATCTAAGTCATCTACAGGTGCTTGGGGTGGAAAGACTTTTTTCCATAATTGTTGGCGAATTTCTCGATTAGGAAAGGGAAAGTCAATAATAAACCGTAGTCTGCGCATAAATGCACCATCCATTGAGCCTTTTTTATTGGTAGCTAAGATTGCTAAACCGTTATAGGATTCTAAGCGCTGTAAAAGGTAATTGATCTCAATATTAGCATAGCGATCATGACTATCTTTGACTTCTGAACGTTTACCAAATAAAGCATCTGCTTCATCGAAAAATAAAATACATCCTCCTTCTTCTGCTGCATCAAATAGTTTTCTTAAGTTCTTTTCGGTTTCCCCAATATATTTACTAACAACGGCTGATAAATCAATTCGATACAAGTTTAACTGTAAATCATTGGCGATCACTTCGGCAGCCATAGTTTTTCCTGTACCGCTTTGTCCTGCGAATACGGTTGCAACACCTAGTCCTCGGTTTAAACGTCTCCGATACCCCCATTCATCGTAAACCTGATGACGAAAGCGTATTTGCGCTACAATTTGCCTTAATTGCTCAGTTATCTGATCAGGTAATACCAAATCATCCCATGTCGCTTTTAATTCAATCCGTTGAGCTAGATTATCCATTTTGGGTATAGTATGAGCGAGACAGTTTTGCCATAAAGAATTTAATAAATTATTTTCATTGAAGTTGGTTGTCTTTGAATAGATTTGTTGAATATCGGTTGAATTCAAATTAAACTGACTGGTTAAAATATAAGCTTCTTGCTCTTTATCTTGTCCTAAAAGTTGACTCCAAAATTGATATTGTTCTTCTGGAGTTGGTTTAGGTATGTCAAAAGTCAATAAATTAACGTCTAATTTCTGAAAAACATCAAGACTGTCAAGAAAAAAGACTCCATGACAAGACATAAAGAAACGCCGTAAAGCAATTAGACTATCTGAGTTTGATGGTATTCTTTCAAGGTATTGTAAGTCAATATAAAGGGCAAGGGGAAGCAATAAATTTTCCCGTTGCCAAAAGGTGATAAAATCCCTTAAGTCTTCACTGTTGGTGGGAATTTGTTCGACAATTAGGCGATGAAGAGATAAACCTAAGTCTTGACAGATTTGCTCAATAATAGTATGTTTCGTGGTGATATTTTCTCCTAAGAGATTAAAACAAATAGATGAGGCGTTAGAATAGGTATTTTTAAAAGCCATAAGGATCTGATCTAGGATGTCACGTTGAGAGTCAGACAAAAGACTAGAACTTTCCTGTTTATCTGTTGAATCCTTAACCCTTGTGAAGGGAAAAAGAGCATATTTAGGTCGTTGTTCTAGGGAATTTCTCCCAAGACAATAGTGAAGAATCCCTTCATTGATTTTGAGTGGACAATTCATGAGTGGGGTTCTTGTTTTGTGCAAGATGTCAATGAGTTGCCAAGTGCGCAGGGGTGAGCGGTTAACAAGGGATTCCCAATTGGGATGCTCAAATAAGTTAACAGCAAGGCCAAAGGTGGGATAGGAAGCAAGGCTGTTCTGTTGCAGTTGAGCATATAATGGGGGAAATTGGGGAAATAAGTCAAAACAGAGACATAATAAGAGGATATTATGCTCAAATTCATTCAGTTTTAGCGTTGAACAGAGGTAAATTAGAGCAGGCAAGGGATGAAGAGAGCGAGCATCTATCATTTGCTGATAGGCTTGGTTAACCGCATCATGAGAAGCGTTTTTAGTAGCAAGCGAGAGATTAAGTTTCTCAAAAAGCCAATTTTGTGCCGTTAGAAGATATTTGACGCTTGTTTCGTCACAGGGATGAGTAGGTTTCATAGGAGTTTAGAAGAACGTAAAGAATGACGTAGGATCAATTGTCCAATGTAAGATAGGATGGTAATATAAATTTAATGACACATTGTTTATTTAGACCAAATATAGGTAATTAGGCAGAGTTATCAGGAGAAAAAAGGCATGATTTATGATCTCCGTAGAGAAAAGCCGTCCCGTCAGTCGAAGGAAGCAGGTAAATCAAGTGTCTTTCGTCAAAGTCAAGATGCAGAGGATGACACTCTACAACGACTACCGATGCCTCATCTTAAGTCTAACTTCGATTTTACTGAGATGTTGACCTCAAACGAGCGCTCGCCCCTCATCCAAGCAGAACACTACATTAATCGTGAGCCAGAAGAGCAACAAGAGGAACTAGAACAAGAGCCAGAAGAACAACAAGAGGAGCAAGAAATAGAAGAAGCTCCATCAGCTTTACAGAAGTATGATAACGATAACGCCCGCCACTTTCCAGAAGCTGTCTTACAAAAAAAGATGACAATTGGAGAACCCAATGATAAATACGAGCAAGAAGCTGATCGCATAGCCGAGCAGGTAATGCGGATGTCGGAAGCTGATTTAACAGGGAATTCCGAGGTAAGCAACAAAGTTGAGCAAAGAGTGGGGCGCAAGTGTAGGCAATGTGAAGAAGAGGAAAAACGACCAACCCAAAAAGACGGTGGAGGGGGAAAAACAGTTATTCCCAGTGTTCAGTCTGGAATTAATCAACTTCGCCAAGGTGGAGGGACAGCGTTACCATCCTCAATCCAAAGATTTATGGAGCCAAGATTTGGGCAAGATTTTGCTGACGTTAAAGTTCACACTAGCCCACCAGCAGCTAATCTCTCCCAAACATTGCAGGCTCGTGCTTTTACGGTTGGTCAGGATATTTTCTTTAATCGGGGTGAATTTCAGCCTAGCACATCATCGGGTAAAGAGTTGTTAGCCCATGAATTGGTTCATACACTGCAACAAAATCCGAGTACGATTCAGCGTAAGGGAGGCGATTTTGTATGCTCAGAGGCTGTTTTTGATTTTGCCCAGTTAATTGTTAGTGGTGCTTTCAGTGGTTCTGAATTTGCCGATGCACTTGCAGCAGAGGATTTTACGATACGGCAATTACGGGACTTAAAAACACAAGTACGGGATTTACAAACAACAAGCGATCCTCTTATAGAAGCAGCCCTTGAAGAAATTGATAATGTTATAAGTGGGCGCACTGATTTAGACAAAGTGGCTTTTGTGCCAAGTCCCTGTGAAGTCGGACAATCAGTTTCGGTCAATACTGAAGCGTGGACAGGGAATCAACGTCTGAGAAGCATTGCTGAGGGAACTGAACCACCTCTTAAGAAGGGAGAACGGGGAGAGGGGGTTAAGTTGGTGCAACAAGCTTTACTACTATGGGGCTGTGAATATGCGGCTGAGTCAGTTAATTTATTGCCTAGATATGGAGATGACGGTGATTTTGGCCGTGAGATGCAATTAGGTGTAAAAGAATTCCAAAAACGCAATGGACTGTCAGTGGATGGTATTGTTGGTTTTGAAACTTTGTTCAATTTACAGGGGGTCATTTTAATTAACGAGAGTAGTCTCTTAGATCAAAGGCGAGAGGCTTTCCAGCAAAAGCTAGAGAAACTAAAAGAAATCAATAAAAAGTTTTCTACAATTCCCTCTGATTACATTAAGCTTATGGAGGCGAATGTCAATACAATCAAAGAGATTCTGCTTGAATACTATATCAGTGATAGTGATGAAAAACGAATACTTGCCTTTTTTAGGAGAGTAGATACCTTCGATCAAAATCGAAACCAAGAAATTCAGAAATATATTGATGACGGTACGATTCGATCATGGCCTCCTGGGGTTTCTCAAACAATGGCTTTAGATCGGTTTATGACTATGTGTTTCTACAAAAACTTTTGGAAGGGAACTTTGGCTACTGCTGGTATCGCTCAAAATACAAATGTTTTTGAAGACTTGTATAGAGAACTTGAAGATGATAATCTCAGCCAATTTAAGTCTTATGTCCAAAAAAGTAAAAGGGCGTCTGATCTAGCGAAACATGGAATAGCGGAGTTTCCCAATTTTTGGGAAGAGGTTGTTGTTAAATCTGCTATTGCAATTCCGGCTGGAATTACTTCCGCTGCGGCAGGGGGATTACAATCTTTGCCATCTGATTTAGCTGCAGATGCTGGCAATGCCCTTAAAGAGATCGCCACAGACTATCAAGAAGCTACTGGTGGAAATTTAGAAATTGTTAACTATATAGCAGCAGTCGGCGAAGTTATTGGATTAGTAGCTCAAGCGACATCTTCAGGAGGCGTATCTGTTACGCTCAGGGTTGCCAAAATTATCGAAGAGATTGAAAGCCTTGCTAAAGCAGAGGAATTACTGGATTTCAAAGATAAATTTGCCAATTTTTTGGATTTAGACCAACATATCAAAGAAATTAAATTATTATTAGCAGAGCCTGAAAAAATTCTTTGGTTCATGTTTGGACTTGATGGCAATTCTAAGGTTACGCAATCGATTATAACCCTAGAAAATTGGCTCAACCAAATGGGTTCAAATGTTGGCAAAAGTCCTATTTTCAGGGGAAAACTAAGCATAGTAAATAAGATGAAGAAAGTAATAAAAAAAATCCATAAACTTATAAAACCAATCTTTAAAATTCGCCGCAAGATTAGCACTTTAATGAACATGATTGAGGCTTCAATCGGGCAATTGCCGATGATTGAACGACTTCTGGCTTTAAGTCAAAATCCCGAACAAATTTCTACACAAGCTTTTCAGGGGTTGTTAACGAGTGTTTCCCAGCAACTTGCCCAAACAATTAAAAATGCCCTTGATACTATTCGTCAATCATTTTCGGGGGTAATTGAAACCATTTCAGAACAAGATTTGAGCAATGGCAAAATCATTTCTGATGCAATTACTAATTTCGCTCTTAATAGACTTTCTGAAAAAAGTAGTATTATTGATATTTTAAAAGATCATCCTGATGTTAAGAGTGCAATTTCCGAGAATTTGGTTCAGCCCATCTTTCCAGAAGCTGCCTTAAATGAAATCAATCAGACGATCAGGGAGTTAGCGCAGCTTATTGAGCCTGCTACAACAACCATACAAGAAGGATTAGATGTTATTACAACAGGAGTAGATAAAGATAAATCCATTGAAGAGGTCATTCAATCTCACATTCAATCTCAGCTTAAGGGATTTTTCATTCAAACAAGCTCTAATAGTACAGATAAACCTTCTCCTTTTTCTGAAACTTATTTTCAAAATATAATTCAGAAGTCATCAGGGGAAAATCTTGATCATCCTCTTCGGAGTCGAATGGAGAATGCGTTTGGCAGTGATTTCAGCAAGGTCAAGATCCATCGAGATACTTATGCACAAGAGGCCAATCAGTTAATTAATGCCAACGCTTTCACCTTAGGAGAAGATGTTTTCTTCAATGAAGGCAAATTTGCGCCCCAGTCTCCCAGTGGTCAAAAACTCCTTGCACATGAATTGACTCATGTTGTCCAACAAAGCCAAGGAATTCAGCGAGACGTTATTCAAAGAGATGAAAATAATTTTAAAAAACTACAAGATTTAGTAGTTGAAAAGATCGGTCAGCAAGCTCTCAAAGGCATAAGGTTTCGCAAAGCTGATAGCCAAAAGGAAAAGATGGCAGCTGAGATGAGAGAGAGAATGGCAGAATTACGATTAAAAGGAAGACCTATTAAAAGTAAAAGTAACCCAAAGCTTCCTGAAGGCTATTTATATGTTGAAAAGAAAGGAAAGATAGTGGGAATAAGACGTCATCCAGAATGGAAAAAGTATTTACCTCAATATACAGTTAAACGAACTCAAGGTGGTAATTTAACTATCGAATTATCTGTCCTGGCTAAGGCTTTCCAAGCGCTAACAGGTGACGATATCACAGAATTAGTCAAACAAGGTAAACAAAGTAAGCCAGCAGGAGATTTATGGCGTACTACTCCGAACTGGAGCAGATGGGTTAACCAAAAAGGAGGTAAAATAAGGAAACATTCAGGAGGTTCCTATACATTAATTGATGAGATGGGTAATGCAGTCAAATACAATAAAGATGGCGATCCTGATTTTCGACCGTACTTAAACGACCCTTGGGGCATTAAAAAAGTGGTTCTTCAAGGAGGATTTACCCAACCTGCTAATAGAGACAGTGATTTCAGAAAATCGAATAAACAAGCTAGTCAAATTCATGACGATGCTAAACAGTGGAGCGATCGCTCTCCACCTGGTTATACTTGGCATCACACAAGAGATGGTAAAACCATGCAACTTGTGCCTCGCAACATTCACCGTACCTTTACTCATAGAGGTGGGGTAGCCGATATTAGAGAAGATAGTTAACGTTAACGAGAACAAAAAACGTCTTTGCTCTTACTTTTTTGCTTTTAGTTTAAGCGCACTGATCATGACTGATCATGAAAGTTAACTTTTAGATTCTTAAGCTCAAAATGAACACGAAGGAGGGTACTTTAAATGGATCTTAAGATGGAGTATGTCGGAAAAAAATTAACATTAGAGGATCTGCGTCAGTTTGAAGATCGCATCGGTTTTTCTCTTCCAGACTCTTATCGTTCTTTCTTACTCAAATTTAATGGGGGCAGACCAAATCCATACCATTTTTTAGTGAAAGATTGTTACGATCCTCATTCATTGATTAATGAATTCAACGGGATTATGCTTGACAGTGAAAACGTTTTAGATAATGATCTCGAAGAGTATATTGAAATTTTTGAATTTAGAATTCCGAGAGGTTTTATGGCAATTGCTAGTGATCCAGGCGGTAATACTGTGTTACTGAGTCTTGATGGTTCAACAAAAGGCAATATCTATTTTTGGGAGCATAATTATGAACCAGAAGACTGTACTGATAATGTAGAAGATTATCCTAATATCTATTTTCTAGCTAACGATTTTGAGGAATTTTTGAATCAATTATATTAACCCTACCCATAAAGGACTAGATGGCTCTCCCGATCTTGTGGTGAAGAGTGTATTAAAATATACAAACACCCTGCGATGGGTTACGGCACAAATTAAAAGTTATCAGGTTTTCCTATAAACTGTCCCTGTGCCTAACCCATCCTACGATATATAAGTTTTGCTTATCACCATAGGTTCAGGAGAGCCGTTAATCCTTTATTTTAAATTGTTGTGACTGATTTTTGGACAGAGATTCTCACCTTTTGTCAACAAACCACTGACGTAATCGGATCGCAACTGCTGAAAGATTTTGGCCAACTTCAGGCCACTCGAAAAGCCGATGGCTCATTGGTAACCAAGGCAGATCATTGGGCAGATCAGCAGTTAAGAGAAGCGATCGCTGCTAAATTTCCCGAACATGGGGTATTAACCGAAGAAACTACCCATATCTTCCCTGAAAAAGATTGGTGTTGGATTATTGATCCCATTGATGGTACGACTAACATTACCAGAGGGCTGCCTTTATGGGGAATTTCTCTAGGATTAACCTATCAAGGAATGCCCGTATTTGGCTTTGTTTACCTGCCTAACCTGCGACAATCTTACTATGGTTATTGGTATGGAGAAACGGGGTTAACGGGTCCTACGGGGGCTTATTGTAATGGAAAACCCATCCATACCAGTCAAGATCAACCTAGTCATAGTCATTTATTCAATCTCTGCGCTCGTAGTTTGGCTGTGCTGAAAAACCCCTTTCCTTGTAAAATTCGCATGATTGGGGTTGCCAGTTACAATGTATTGCTG
>JBFRWB010000069.1:0-13240 GCA_051439375.1 Microcystaceae cyanobacterium | reverse complement strand
AAGCCTTATTTACCGCCAAAGAATGATAAGTTTAAGGTGATTGTTACCAGTCGTCAGCGTTTGGGACAATTAAATCAGTTAAAGTTAAAGGTGTTAGAACCAGCAGAAGCGTTAGAGTTATTAAAGCAGGTTATTGGGGAAGAAAGGGTTAATGAGGCGTTAGCAAAGGCGAATCAGTTATGTGAGTGGTTGGGTTATTTACCCTTAGGGTTAGAGTTGGTGGCGAGATATTTAATGGTTCATGAGAGTTTGTCGTTAGAGAAGGTTTTACAACGATTAGAGAAGAAAACCGTTGCAGCTAAAGCCTTGTTAATGGGGGATGATGATGAAGCAGATATGACCGCACAATTGGGGGTAGCAGCAGCCTTTGAATTATCTTATCAAAAGTTATCTCCTCAAGCGCAACAGTTAGGATGTTATCTTAGTTTATTTAACGCAGATTTGTTTGATTGGCAATGGGTAATCGATAGTCATTTGTTTCCTGATGAGGATGAAGAGGAAGAAATAGAAATGTTAGAGACATTACGGGATGAAGAGTTAAGTAAGTTTTGTTTGTTAGAAAAGGAATCTTCTAATCTCCCCATCACCCCATCACCCCATCCCCCTATCACCCCATCTCCCCATCCTCGTTATAGTTATCACCCTCTAATTGCTCGTTATTTTGCTAGTAAGTTAAAAGCGTTAGGGAAAGCAGAAGAGTATCAACCGATATTCTGTCAGGTAATGGCACAGTTAGCAAGGTTAATTGATTATAGACCAACTAAACAACAAGTTGATAATTTTCGGGTGATTGAACCCCATCTTATCACAGTGACAACAGAGATGATAGATAAGGTAAAAGATGAAGAGTTAGTGACTTATTTTACAGGCTTAGGTTATTTTTATGAAGGACAAACCTTTTATGCTGAAACAGAGAAATGGTTGTTAGAAGGGAAAGCAATTTGTCAACAGCGTTTAGGAGAAGAGAATGAAGATATTGCACTTTGTTTAAATAATTTAGCTTTACTTTATTCATCCCAAGGAAGATACACAGAAGCAGAACCCTTATACAAGGATGCTTTAGCTTTATGGAAGAAATTGTTAGGGGATGAACACCCTGATGTCGCTACCAGTTTAAATAACTTAGCAGAACTTTATCGTTCCCAAGGAAGATACACAGAAGCAGAACCCTTATACAAAGATGCTTTAGCTTTAAGGAAGAAATTGTTAGGGGATGAACACCTTGATGTAGCGGCCTGTTTAAATAATTTAGCTTTGCTTTATTCTGACCAAGGAAGATACACAGAAGCAGAACTCTTATACCGAGATGCTTTAGCTTTATGTAAGAAATTGTTAGGGGATGAACACCCTGATGTCGCTACCAGTTTAAATAATTTAGCCAACCTTTATTGCTCTCAAGGAAAATACACTGAAGCAGAACCCTTATACCGAGATGCTTTAGCTTTAAGAAAGAAATTGTTAGGGGAAAAACACCCTGATGTCGCTACCAGTTTAAATAATTTAGCAGGACTTTATTGTTTCCAAGGAAGATACTCTGAAGCAGAACCTTTATACAAAGATGCTTTAGCTTTATGTAAGAAATTGTTAGGGGATGAACATCCGTCTGTTGCTACCAGTTTAAATAATTTAGCAGGACTTTATTATTTCCAAGGAAGATACTCTGAAGCAGAACCTTTATACAAAGATGCTTTAGCTTTATTGAAGAAATTGTTAGGGGATGAACACCCGTCTGTTGCTACCAGTTTAAATAATTTAGCTTTACTTTATCAGTTTCAAGGAAGATACTCTGAAGCAGAACCTTTATTTCAAAATGCTTTAGCTTTGAGAAAGAAATTGTTAGGGGATGAACACCCTGATGTCGCTACCAGTTTAAATAATTTAGCAGGACTTTATTCTTGTCAAGGAAGATACCCAGAAGCAGAACCCTTATACCTCGAAGCGTTATCTATTGTTAAGCGCATATTAGGAGAGAATCATCCTTATACGATTACCTTTAATAACAATTTCCGTGACTTTCTGCAAGCGGTTATCAATGCAAACCGTGTAGAAGAATTAAGCGATAGTTATGAATTATGAAAATTGTCTGAATCACCGATTTTCAGGATTTAAGGATTCACACCAATTGATTGTCTGATGGGATTAATAAACTCGTCATCGCCATGATATATTTTATGGACTAACAATTTTTCCTTGTTCAATGGTAAGAATTTGAGAGGATTTTAACCACCCTGCATCAAATGACTGTAAATGAGTGGTTGTAATTAAAGTTTGAAAGCGATCTTGAATAGTTTCTAGCAATTGATTTTGTCGGTGGGGATCTAACTCAGCTAAAACATCATCCAACAATAATAAAGGGGATTCACCAATTACCTCTTCAATGAGTTGCAATTCAGCTAACTTTAAGGCTAACACAAGGGTTCGTTGCTGTCCTTGTGAACCATAGGATTTAGCAGGGTTTTGATCAATCATAAAAAGAATATCATCCCGATGGGGACCCACTACGGTTGTCCCTAATTGCTGTTCAACCAAGCGACGGTCTTCGATTTTTTGTAAAAAAACAACTTTAACCTGTTCTGGATCGTCCTCTTGCCAGTTAACATTAGGATTATAGGTAATCTCTAACTTTTCCGTTTCCTGACTAATTTTTTCATGCCAATAACAAGCCAGTGGATACAAACGCTCTATTACCCTTGCCCGTCGTCTCGTGACTCGTGATCCCATTTCTGCTAATTGCTGATCCCATAGTTTTAATTGGGTTAAATCTGTGTTTTCAAGATTATTTTTGCGTAATTGTTTGAGTAAAGCATTTCTTTGCCTTAAAATCTGGTTATACTGCTGTAAAATGTAGGCATAAATAGGCTCAAGTTGGGTAACAAGGGTATCTAACCAAGTTCGACGAAGATCGGGTGAACCACGAACTAATCCTAAATCTAGACTCGAAAAGATAACCGCATTAATCAGCCCTAAAAAGTCAATTTGACGACGCACCACCTCTTGGTTAACGCTTAACGTCCGTTTTCCGCTACAACGGAGAATAATTGATAAATCCACCTCTCCGTACTGTCGTTCTAATCTTCCTTGAATATGCCCCATTTCTTCCCCATCTAAGACAAATTCACGATCGCGTAAAACCCGATGGCTTTTCAAGGTAGCGAGTAATTCGACAGATTCAAGTAAATTAGATTTTCCTTGAGCATTATTACCAACTAAGATGGTTTTTTGTCCTTGAAAGTTGATAGTTTGTTGATAGTAATTACGAAATGAGCGTAAACTTAAACTTTTCAAATACATAAAGGAATTATAAATTATAGGATGGGTTAGGCTTTTTAGTTAATCGTCTATTGTCCATAGTAAATTGTCAAAAACTAAACTATTAACGATTAATTATTAATTATTAACTATTATTGCCATCACCTATCCCAATTTAATAATTCAAACTAAGAAAGACGATGAATCTTGAGGAAGTTTGTGCCTTTCGCTCGTTTTGTGGGAATACCTGCCATAATTAAGATTTTATCCCCCGAAACAGCCAATTTACGTTGAGTCAAGATCGTCTCAGCTTGTCCAATTAAATCTTCAAAGGTTTCCACTTCATGGTCAATTAAAATAGGAATAATGCCCCAAATAAGATTTAAACGGTGATAAACTCGCTCATCAGGGGTAATAGAAACCACAGGGACAGAAGGACGTTCTCTAGAAGCCAAAATCGAGGTATAACCACTACTGGTAAAAGTGACAATATAACGTAGATTGAGAATTTTATCGATAGAATTCAGCGCATCACTCAACGCATGGGTTTCATCGGAGTCTGACGGGGGAACATTGGGAAACTGCACATCTCGTTCCACATCTGAGGCAATTTTTGCCAACATTTCCACCGATTTAACAGGATAATGCCCGACAGCAGACTCTCCTGATAGCATTACTGCGTCTGTCCCATCAATAATCGCATTTGCGACATCACTAGCTTCTGCACGAGTAGGACGAGGATTACGAATCATACTATCTAACATCTGAGTAGCTGTAATCACTGGCAGACTCTTAAGATTACAAAGACGAATAATCCGCTTTTGCAACATGGGAACTCGTTCTGGACTCATTTCTACGCCTAAATCTCCCCTAGCTACCATTAAACCATTGGATTCATCGACGATTTCTTCTAAATTATCAATAGCTTGGGGTTTCTCGATTTTAGCAATAACAGGAACATCCCCTTTGCCCCTTTCTTGTAAAAATTGCTTTAACACACGAATATCCTCTGCTTTTCGGACAAAACTTAGAGATACCCAGTCAACCCCTTGGGATAAGCCAAATTCTAAGTCCTTGATGTCTTTGTCGGTTAAGGAAGGAAGTTGTAATTCCAAACTCGGTACATTGACTCCTTTGCGACTTTTGAGGACTCCTCCTTCAATTATCTGACATTTGACCACTTTTCCCGATACATCAACGACGTTTAACTCTAATAAACCATCGTCTAATAGTACTTGGGTGTTGGGTACAGCTTCATCAGCTAAATGAGGATAGTCAATCGATACCATATTCGGATCATCGATTTCATAGTCTTGAGGAACAAGGTAGATAAATTCTCCCTCTTTTAACTCCATTTCCCCATTTAGGAGATTTCCAACCCTAATTTTCGGTCCTTGTAAGTCTTGTAAAAGGGTTATTGGGGTATCGAGTTCTTCAGAAACAGACCGTAATAAAGTGACAACTTTGGCGTGATCTTCGTAGCTACCGTGAGAAAAATTAAGACGCGCCACGTTCATTCCTGCATGAACCATCTGTTTTAAAGTTTCAGGGGAACGACTCGCTGGACCAATGGTAGCGACAATTTTTGTGCGATGAGTTAATGCGTACATAAACGTAAGGGTTAGGCAATGTTGAGCCTATTCTTAGCGATCTGTTTATAGAGTTCAAGGGGATTTGACACAATAGAGATTAAATTTTTGTAAAGCTTTAGAACTAAGAACAGTAAATATAAGATTCTTTTAAGAATTATCTCCCAATCTTTTTGCTAGTGTATTTTATTAATCCCTTTAAAATGTATAGAAATATAAAGTTTTCTCAAAGAAAATAAATTTATCTAAATGAACGTGTTAGATTGTCAATAATTTCTAGGAGTGTCTTTTTCTAGACGCTCCTTAGTTTTAGAAAAACTGTTCACAAATCACTCATTGTCCTATGTTGAATCAAGCTTTAAATGAAATCCAATCTGCTCTTGATGTTTTAAGTCAAATGGCTCACAGTGAACCAACCTTAGAAGACGGAGCAGAAAATCTAGAAACCGTAACAAATAAAGTAACCGAAGCGATCGCAATTCTGCACAAAGTAGAACATTCTCTTAAAGCTGACAAGTTAACGGTTATTTCCTCTGACGCTGACATGGTTGGGACTCCATCTGATTATTACGAACAAACTTGGCGAAAAACCGCTTAATATTGACTCAATTTACAAGGAAAGCGATTAGGTATTGGGTGTGAGGGGTTAGATTTTTTAACCTTACACCCTGTGCTTAGTTTCTTCTTGATTTTATTTTAAATGACTGACTTAATCCTCTATTAACCATGACGAATTCGCTTTATATTAGTACCACAGAATCTGGTAGCGGTAAAGCTTTAATTGCCTTGGGAATCTTAGAAATTATCCTGCAAAAAACCACGAAGGTTGGCTTTTTTCGCCCCATTATTTCCGACCCCATAGAAGATAACTTAGACGAAGACATTGAACTGATTCGACAACATTTTAGTTTAGAACAAACCTATGAAATGTCCTTTGGCTTACAGGAGTCAGAAGTCGCAGAATTACTGAGTCATCATCACTTTGATTATGTTTTAGAAAAGATTATTGCCCAATATAAATCCCTCGAACAAATTTGTGATTTTATTGTTTGTGAAGGCTCAGATTATTTAGGGGAAAACTCGGCTTTTGAGTTTGATCTCAACGCTGAAATCGCTAAAAATCTGGGGTGTCCCATTTTAATATTAGGAAACGCCTATCAACGAACCATAGAAGATGCACTACATCCCGTTTCCCTGTCCCACGAAACCTTCAAAGACAAAGATTGTCCCATTCTAGGGATTATTTTAAATAAAGCCACCCCTGAGAATTCCCTTCTCTTAAGAACAACCCTGTTTGCTAACTATGCTCAAGATAATTATGTCTTAGCCGTTATTCCCTACGACGAACGCCTAAGTAGTCCTCGTATTAAAGATATTGCAGAACAATTGAACGCAGAAGTATTATATGGCCACGGCCGTCTCGATAGTTTAGCCACCAACACCGTCATTACAGCCATGCAGATGCAGCACGCTTTAGAATGGCTAAAAGACGATAGCTTGATTATTACCCCCGGTGATCGGGGTGATATGATTATCGGGGCAATGCAGGCCCATTATTCCGCTAATTATCCCTATTTATCGGGGATTATCCTGTCAGGTGGCTATTATCCCGAACCAGCGATCGCTCGTTTGATCGAAGGATTACCCGATCCCTTACCTGTACTTTTGGTAAAAACCGATACCTTTACCACGGCCACTCACATTAAAGCAGTTCATTCAACCATAACCGCCCAAGATCGGCAAAAAATTGCCCTCAGTGTGGAATGCTTCCATAAAAATATCGATTTAGCCGCCCTAGAGTCCCAGTTAACTAATATTACTCCTAAGGGAATTACCCCGAAAATGTTCCTTTATAACTTGGAACAACAAGCAAAAGCCGATAAACGCCATATTATCCTGCCAGAAGCGACCGATCCGCGAATTTTACAAGCCACCGCCATCTTATTAGAAAAGGATGTGGTTAATTTAACCCTGTTAGGGAAACCCATTGAAGTAGAAAATGCCATTAGAAAAGCAGGAATTCAACTAGATAGGGAGAAATTAAAGGTAATTAATCCAGTTGATGACCCTAAATATGAAGAATATGTCCATAGCTTCTATGAATTGCGGAAACATAAAGGCGTTACCCTAGAGGTTGCCCACGATTGTGTAATGGATGTCTCCTATTTTGGTACAATGATGGTGCATCATGGAGACGCAGATGGAATGGTATCGGGTGCGATTCATACCACTCAACATACCATCCGACCCGCTTTACAGGTGATTAAAACAAAGGTCGGTTTTTCCTTGGTTTCTTCTATCTTTTTTATGTGTTTAGGGGATCACATCCTAGTTTATGGAGATTGTGCAGTCAATCCCGACCCCAATCCTGAGCAATTGGCAGAAATTGCCATTTCTTCGGCTGAAACTGCCCAAACGTTTGGGATTAATCCTAAAGTTGCCCTACTTTCCTACTCATCTGGTTCTTCGGGTAAAGGGGCCGATGTGGAAAAGGTACGAGAAGCGACCAAAATTGCCCAAAATCGCCGTCCCGACTTAGCCATTGAGGGGCCGATTCAATATGATGCGGCGGTTGATCAAACGGTTGCTGCGCAGAAAATGCCCGAATCTACCGTCGCTGGCCAAGCAACCGTCTTAGTTTTCCCAGACTTAAATACAGGAAATAACACTTATAAAGCGGTGCAACGGGAAACAGGTGCGATCGCCATTGGACCCATTTTGCAGGGGTTGAAGAAACCCGTTAACGATCTCAGTCGAGGCTGTTTGGTAGAGGATATTATTAATACGGTGGTTATTACAGCGATTCAATCGCAAAAAACCTAATTCATCTCTGTCAGAATCTTTTATACAATGATGAATAATGATTCTTTTAACTCAAAGCGTAGAGGGATTAGAGAGAAAATTAGCCAAACTTGAAATTAAGGATTAGTAAAGATGAGTATAGAAGATTCTCTAACGCTTTGGAAGCCTAAAACAGTCTTTGTTGATAAGGCAGGAAACATCACTAAAAATCAACAATATGAAGTTTATTATAGAGATGAAAAAATCAGTGATCAAATCCAGATTCGGATGATGTACATCCCAGAAGGGGAATTTTGGATGGGAACACCCGATGAAGAAATAGAAAGATTGAATAAAAAATACAATTCGGAAGTTTGAAGTCAGAAGGATTATTTTTGATTATCTTTGAGGCTGATATGCAAAAACACTATCAAAAAGATTGATTTAATCACAACTCATTATTTAAAAATGTCAATTATTCTGAGTGCTGAACAGGAAAAATTTGTTCAAGACAAACTAAAAACTGAGAAAACTAATTACAAAAATGTATGGAGAAAATTCGTAATTTATAATTTATAATTTACAAGTTATAATTTAAAAGATTTGCGATTAATCAATCTTCTCTCCTAAGTGGGTTAAATCTAACGCATATCCCCCCGTTACCAAATAGACATGATCAGCGATCGCACCCATCCGACGGGTGAGACTTCCCAAGCGATCGCGAAACAGTCGTCCCATGGCATAAGCAGGAACCACCCCCCAACCCGTTTCTTCAGCCACAAAAATCATTAAATTAGGTATATCCTTAACGGTTATCAGCAATTGCTCGACCATTTTCCCCCATTCCTCCTCAGATTGTTCCAAAAAATTAGCCGTCCATGTTCCCAAAGAATCGACTAATAAGCAAGAATGCTGAGGAGACTCCTTTAAGGTATCTGCTAACAACAAAGGACAATGAACCGTTTGCCAATCTGGGGGACGACGTAGCACATGGGCAGTAATACGAGCTTGCCATTCCTCATCATTGGGATCGATTTGAGCCGTTGCCAGATAAATAACCTGATTTTCTTGATGGGTTGCCAGCTTTTCTGCCCAATCGCTTTTTCCCGAACGAGCAGCCCCTGTCACTAAAATAATCGCCATAATAAACTACCCACTATTTTCAATTGTGCCAAAATTTGTTAATCTAGCCTAAATAGACTTGGAAAGAGAGAAGAACAAGGTGGAAACGATTATTGGTAAGGGAAAAACAGCACGCCGTGCCTACGGTATCGATGAAATTGCCCTAGTGCCGGGGGGACGTACCCTAGACCCCAGTTTAGCAGATACCCGTTGGACCATTGGAGGCATTGAGCGCACCATTCCTATCCTCGCGAGTGCAATGGATGGCGTTGTTGATACAAAAATGGCCGTTCATTTGTCCGAACTTGGTGCAGTCGGGGTTTTAAACCTAGAAGGCATTCAAACACGCTACGAAGATCCGAATCCTATTTTAGACCGTATTGCATCGGTAGGAAACACCGAATTTGTTAGCTTAATGCAGGAACTCTATGCCGTTCCCGTCAAACCCGCATTAATTAGCCAACGCATCCAAGAAATTAAATCTCAAGGAGGAATTGCCGCCGTTAGTTTAACCCCGGCCGGGGCAGCTAAATTTGGTCAAGTCGTCGCCGAAGCCGGGGCTGATTTAGTTTTTGTGCAAGCTACCGTGGTTTCTACAGCCCATTTGATGCCAGAAACCATTCAACCCCTAGATTTAGCTAAATTTTGCCAAGAAATGCCCATGCCCGTCATTTTAGGGAACTGTGTTACCTATGATGTCACTTTAGATTTAATGAAAACTGGTGCAGCCGCCGTCTTAGTGGGCATTGGCCCTGGGGCTGCTTGTACCTCTCGTGGGGTGTTAGGGGTCGGTATTCCCCAAGCCACGGCGGTAGCCGACTGTGCGGGGGCAAGAGACGATTATTTCCAAGAAAGCGGACGTTATGTGCCTGTCATTGCCGATGGCGGAATTGTGACAGGGGGAGATATTTGTAAATGTATCGCCTGTGGTGCAGATGCAGTCATGATTGGATCTCCCATTGCCAGAGCGGCCGAAGCCCCCGGACGAGGGTATCATTGGGGAATGGCTACCCCTAGCCCTGTTTTGCCCCGTGGAACTCGCATTAATGTGGGAAAAACGGGAACGATCGCTGAAATTCTCACTGGCCCTGCTAAATTAGACGATGGGACTCATAATTTATTAGGGGCGTTGCAAACCAGTATGGGGACATTAGGGGCGAAAAACCTCAAAGAAATGCAGCAAGTAGAAGTCGTCATTGCGCCTTCTTTGTTAACGGAAGGGAAAGTCTATCAGAAAGCCCAACAACTCGGAATGGGTAAATAGCCTGCAAGAATGGACAATAACTAATGAAAGCGGTTCAAATTAATGCTTACGGGACAATTGATGTTTTAGACGTTGCTGAGGTTGAAAAACCGATTCCCCAAGGGAATGAGTTACTGGTTGAAGTGAAAGCATCGAGTGTTAACCCTGTTGACTGGAAGATTCGACAGGGTTATGTCAAGTTATTGTCGGGAAATCGTTTTCCTTTGCGCTTAGGGGCAGATTTTGCCGGAATTGTCAGACAAGTTGGCGCAAAAGTACAAGATTATCAAGTCGGCGATGAAGTCTATGGGTTTGTTAACCCAATCAATGGGGGGGCTTATGCTCAATATTTAACGATTTCTGAGGAGCAAATCGCCTTAAAATCCCCCAAACTTGCTTTTGAAGCAGCAGCAGCCCTTCCTATTGCTGCTTTAACGGCTTTACAATCTTTATGTGATCTGGGTAAGGTGCAAGGAGGAATGAATGTTCTTATTAATGGGGCATCAGGAGGGGTAGGAACATTTGCGGTGCAAATTGCGAAGGCGTTAGAAACAAGGGTGACAGGGGTTTGCAGCAGTAAAAATCAAGCCTTAGTAGAAGAATTAGGGGCAGATAGAGTTATTGATTACTCTCAGCAGGATTTTACCCAAGAAGGCGTTAAATATGACCTGATCCTTGATGCTGTGGGTAAACGAACCTTTGCTGAATGTCTCTCCTGTTTAACGGATAAAGGTATTTATATTACAACGTTACCCAGTTGGCAAAATTTCCTTCCTATTGTGAGAAGTTTTGTCTTTGGGGGGAAAAAAGCAAAAGTCATTTTAGCCCAGTCTAATAATAAAGATTTAAAAGAATTGAATCGACTCATTGATGAGAAACATCTTAAAGTAATTATTGATCAAAGGTTTCCCCTCGAAGGAATTAAACAAGCTCATCAGTATAGCGAAACGGGAAGAACAGTGGGTAAAATTGTTATCACACCAATTTGTGAAACATTCGAGTAAATTAGGTTAAGCTATCATGAATATTTTAAACAAGCCATTTAGAAGGAGCAGACTATATTGAAACAAAACAAAGTTTAGTTTTTCCTAATCTCAAAATTTCAGATATCCCTACCTTAATAGAATCCCATCGTATGGCAGGAAGACGTAAACTGTTGTGTATTATCTGCCATCTGTTCATCGTTGCTATCGGGATAAAAGAGGCGATCAGTTTGGATTTGAGGCTCTGCGATCATGGATTTATCTTACCTGAATAATCGTTAAAGTTCATTGTATCAAATCGTCAGAAACAGTTAATTTAGCAATATATATTGATAGTAGTGCAAACCCCACCGCCCTGCAATGAATTGACAGGGCTAACAGGTATCGTTATCTAAAGATAACTATCTTCACGAACGCTAGTTCAATTTATTGAACGTTAACTATTGGTTCCTTGAAATTCATTTCAAGGCGAGTGTTGGAGGTGGTGCAAGATAAACTCTTTTCACGGAAAACAGGCAAGATGCCTGTACCACAATGACTTATGGATGGAAAGCTTAAGAAAATATTGATTTTGTCAGCAACCCCATGTTACCTTACAACTGTTCAACAATGCTTAAGCACAAACCCTTAAGGATTGACTGACAACTTTATTAACTTATTCATTAGCTAAACAGCAAAAAACAATGAAAAACGCTCAATTATTTGCAAAAATCGGGGGGGGGGTAGCCTAATTGCCCTTCTGTCTGTCGCTGCTATCCCAGAAGCGAAAGCTGCTCACATTGTTGATGTCACAGGAACACCGGGTGCAGGGTTTACCACATGGACATTTTCAGGTTCGGATACTGCACGTCTTTCAGGTACGTTCCGAGTTTTTCCAAACGCTGATTTTCCTTCCAATAGTGACACAATCCAGATGATAAGTCCTAACGATGGTAATTTTATTGCGGATGCTCTTATCAGTAACCAATCTTTTGCTGTTGTATCAGGGTCTGCGACTATCACTACAGGAAGCGGTTCCGAAGCATTGGGGGGTATCTTTCTGGATGATGATCCTACGGAGGATGACTTAGGGTTTCGGACAGAAACTTCTGCCTTAAGTGCTACATCGGGTGACACCATTTCCATCTCTGGTACGGTTACGCTTAACGTTGACCTTAATCAACTAATTGAGGGAAATTATCTTTCCGAGACTACTGGTACGACTGGTGGTTTCTTCCTGACTGATGCCTTACAATTAAACATCTCCGAGGGTGCTGCAACTACCCCTGAACCCTCTGCGTTAATTGGTTTATTTGCAGTTGGTGGCCTTGGACTCCTTTCTCGTAAGAAAAAACAAAAATAGAATAAGGGTTCAGAGTTCAGGGTTCAGGGTTCAGCGTTTTTTGATTGTATAACCCTACATTCAATCAGTCTTTTAATTCTAAATTCTGCATTCTAACTTCTTAGACAAATTAATTCTACCAAAACAGCATTATTGAGTATCATAGGTTAATGAACAAAAAACAGCGTAAAATCTATGATGCTCTTTTCGCTGAACCCATTCGACGTAATATCCTTTGGGATGACGTGGTAAGTTTAATTAAAGCGATAGGAGGTACAGTGACTCAAGGAAATGGTTCAAGAGTGAGATTTGATATTAATGATATTTCTCTTAATATTCATTCTCCTCACCCTCAAAAAGAATTAAAAAGATACCAAATTAAGGCCATCCGTGAATTTTTAATTAAAGCAGGAATCTAAATGATGCAATACAAAGGGTACGAAGCAAAGATTGAGTATGATGACGAAGACCGTTTATTCTTTGGTCGTGTCATTAATATCAACGATATAATTGTCTTTGATAGTTTATCTGTTGATGAGTTAGAACAAACTTTTCATCGGGTGATTGATGAGTATATAGCAGATTGTCACGCTTTGAATAAAACCCCAGAAAAACCCTTTTCTCAATTATCATCTTCTGTTAGTTCAGAATAACCGTTATTTTCCCCAGTAGGGATAACTCATGAATTAAGCCTACTAAATTATAAAAATTAAGCTCTTTTTTAATGGGGAGAAAATTATGCCAGCAACACCGCCCTGCAATAAATTGACAGGGCTAACAGGTATCGTTATCTAAAGATAACTATCTTCACGAACTCCAGTTCAATTTATTGAACGCTACTGATAAGCCTTGAAATTCATTTCAAGGCGAGTGTTGGAGGTGGTGCAAGATAAACTCTTTTCACGGAAAACAGGCAAGATGCCTGTACCACAATGACCAATGTATAGAAAGC
>JBFRWB010000068.1:0-3376 GCA_051439375.1 Microcystaceae cyanobacterium | reverse complement strand
GGGGAATCCTGAAATAAGGAATTTCATCCTTTTTTTGACTCCATAGCTGAAGCTAGGGGAATCCTGTACCTTAATTGATCAATTAAAATCACTTTTTTATATTATTTTGAATTTTGAATTTTGAATTATGAATTACCCGAAGGGGTTAGAAGCGGTTAGTATGTCTCTACATTTTTGAAAGTTTGTCCGCTAAACGAGTAGTTTCAGGTAAACGATATTTAGACGTGCAACGTAACACTAAATCAATCGCAGTTGTTAAACTAATACGATGACCAATAGAAATATAAAGGGGTTTAACATAAGAACGAGAACGTAATACTGCACCAATGGTTTCCTCCTTATGAGTTAACCTCACCCAATTGCCTTTTTCTTCTCCAACTAACTCATGTTGTCCTAACAATAAAGATTTAGCAACCCCAATAGTCGGATAATTTAACAATACTCCCAAATGACAAGCAATTCCACAGCGACGAGGATGGGCGAATCCTTGACCGTCACAAAATATTAAATCAGGCGTTATACTTAAGACAGATAAAACTTTTAAAATGGCAGGAATTTCACGAAACGAAAGAAATCCAGATAAATAAGGGAATGGGGTAGGAGAAACTGCGATCGCACTCTCAATTAATTCTAAACTAGGAAATCTCAAAACAACCGCCGCAGCAAGGGTTAAAGATCCTTTATTTTTAAACGCTACATCGACACCAGCCACGGTTTTTAAAGGAGAAAATTGATCCTTAGAAATCACCTGTTTAGCAATTTCAATTTGTTGAGTTTTTGCTTCTTTCAGGTCTTTGGGAAAAGGAAATAAAGCAGAATCTGAGGGAATCTTCATAAATAATCAATAATCAGTAATAAAGTAATAAGTTTAACCTCTCCTTAAAAGAGAGAAGCTTGATAAGCGTCAGTGTTTTTCCCTACTTATTTATATCTTTTAAACTTGGTAGTGCTATCAAGAAGCGTTAAGATAAGGGCAGTCAGTCGTTTATTGTGTTAGTGCCATGACGGTTTCTCCTTCTCCCCCCCCCGTTCATATTCGTTCTGCTCAATATCGAGATACAGAGACCTTACTAAACTTAACAGGAAATGAACAAGCTAGACAGCAACGTTCGAGCTTAGGAGGGATTTATCAGCCTATTGTCCCCGAAAATCCCCTTTATCGCCTGTTTAAATTATCTCCTTGGATGCCAAGTGCCTCCTCTCTTTATGTCGCAGAAAATCCTACAACTTCCCTAAACCCCTATCAGATTCAAGGATTTATCCAAGTTGCTCCCTTTAATAATAGCCACAGTACATGGCGAGTGGAACAATTTAAAGCTGCTAATCAAGATATTGGGTCACAATTACTGCGTTATTGCTTAGAAAACGTCTGGGAGGCAAGAACATGGGTCTTAGAAGTCAATATTAATGATAAACAAACACTCGCTACTTATCGCCACAACGGGTTTCAACCCTTGGCACAAATGACTTATTGGACGATTGAACCCAATTTATTAACTCAATTAGCACAATTTGAGCCAGAATTACCTAACTTGCTGCCCATTAGTAATTCAGATGCCCAATTACTCTACCAATTGGACTGTGTTTCCATGCCACCCTTACTGAGACAGGTATTTGATCGTAATCCTAACGATTTTAAAACAGGTGTGATTCGGGGGTTAATCAGTAAATTTACGACTTGGTGTCAAAAAACCGAAGAGGTACAGGGATATGTGTTTGAACCGCAACGTAAAGCCGCTATTGGCTACTTTAACCTCAATTTATCGTTAGATGGCTCCCATCCCCATCAAGGCCGCTTAACCGTCCATCCCGCTTATACTTGGCTGTATCCCAAACTAATTGGTCAAATGGCGCAGGTGGTTCGTAAGTATCCTGCTCAGTCCTTAGAAGTGGTTTCTGCAGATTATCAACATGAACGGGAAGAATATTTAGATAAATCGAGCGCACAACCCATTGAGCGAACCCTTTTGATGTCTCGCTCCGTTTGGCATAAACTAAAAGAAACCAAACGAGAAGGAATTCAACTCTCAGAAGTGCTTCAAGGATTACAACCCATTCCCAGAACACCGATTCCCAGTCGTATTAGTCTGTCTGATGTCCCTTTTAAGTCTGTTTCAGATAAAACTAAGTCTCATCATCAATTTAAAGGTAAAAATCCCGATTTATCCCCTGATAAAAAACAAGATCAAGCAGAATGAAACGAATTTCAGCACTGGGGTTAGATGTCGGTAATAAACGCATTGGAGTGGCTGGATGCGACGGTTTAGGCTTATTGGCCACCGAATTAGATACGATTCAGCGAACCTCTTGGAAAAAAGATATAGACTGTCTGCGTTATTGGGTGCAAGAACGAGAAGCAGAGATTCTAGTCATAGGTTTACCCTATTGTATGGATGGTAGCCTTGGTTTTCAAGGGAAACAGGTACAAAAATTTGCAATGAGAGTGTCTAAAGCCTTGTCCTTACCCTTTGACTATGTAGATGAACGATTAACCTCTGTTGAAGCGGAAAATCAGTTAAAAAGCGATCGCCGCTTTTCTCCTCAACAGGATAAAGCATTAATTGATCGTCGTGCGGCTAAAATTATCCTGCAACAATGGCTAGACCAAAGACACTAAGCTTTTTTGAACCTTGGCAATCAAAGGATTAAGGAAATCTGAAGAAAAGGTAACGAATTGTAAAGTATAATAAGTAGGACAATTTTAAGATTAAGGGAACAAGGACAAAAAATGCGAGTAGCGATCGCCGGAGCCGGTTTAGCAGGGTTATCCTGTGCTAAGTATTTAGTGGATGCAGGCCACACCCCCATTGTGTTAGAACGTCGTAACGTATTAGGGGGAAAAGTAGCAGCATGGAAAGACAAAGATGGAGACTGGTACGAAACAGGGTTACACATCTTTTTTGGGGCTTATCCCAATATGTTGCAGTTATTCAAAGAATTAGGGATTGAAGATCGCCTACAGTGGAAAGACCACAGCATGATCTTTAATCAACCTGAAACCCCAGGGACTTATTCCCGTTTTGATTTTCCTGACATTCCGGCTCCCATCAATGGGGTCGTCGCTATTCTGCGCAACAACGATATGCTGACGTGGGAAGAAAAGATCAAATTTGGTTTAGGTTTAATTCCTGCCATGATTAAGGGACAAAGCTATGTGGAGGAAATGGACAAATATTCCTTCTCTGAATGGTTACAAAAGCATAATGTTCCCCCTAGGGTCGAAAAAGAAGTATTTATTGCTATGTCTAAGGCGTTAAACTTTATTGATCCCGATCAAATCTCAGCGACGATCTTGTTAACGGCCTTAAATCGCTTTTTACAAGAAAAAGAAGGGTCAAAAATGGCTTTTCTCGATGGCTCACCGACAGAACGCCTC